>NZ_JBARVQ010000485.1:0-2786 GCF_049646345.1 Albidovulum sp.
CGATGTGGATGCGGGCACGCGCTTCTTCGACCGGCTGGAGGAACTGATGCGCTACGCCAATCGCGACCCGGAGATGCTGGAACTGGCCTATTACTGCATCGGCCTTGGCTTTCGCGGCAAGTACCGGGTGCAGGGCGGGGCAGGAGAGGCGGCGCTGATGGCGCTGCGGTCACAGATCGCGCGCCTGATGCATGACCCTGACCGCGCGGGGGCCGATCTGTCACCGCACTGGCAGGGCGTCGACGCGCCTGATGAAAAGCGGCGCTTTGTCGTGCCCATCTGGACCGTGGCGCTGGCGGCGGTGGCGCTGATAACCGCGATCTATACCGGCCTTGGCCTACAACTGTCGTCGAAGGCCGAGGCGCTTTACACCCTCGCCGCTCGCATCCCACCCATCGAGCGGGCGGAGATCTTCCGCCCCGTTCGCGACAACGCCACCCCGCCCGCGCCCGAGATCGTCATCGAACCGACCGTGCTGGAGCTTTTGCCCGAATTCGCGGCCGAAGCCCCGCCCGCCCAATTGTCCGCGCTGAAAGGGCGCGAGGATGCGGCGCTTGCCATCCTTGTCGTGCAGGCGACCGATCCGGAGGTGTTCCGTTCGGCCAAAGCCGATATCAACGACGTCTACGGACCGCTCATCGCCTCCATCGCAGCCGTTATAATCGAGAACCAGGAGGTCATCGGCGGCGTCACCGTGATCGGCCATACCGACAGTATCCCGGTGCAACGGTCGAACCCTTTCGCCTCCAATCAGGGGCTTTCCGAGGCACGGGCGGCGACCATCGCGCAGCTTCTGATCGCGCGCGGCGTTTCTGCGGAGATTGTGAAATCCGAGGGCCGCGCCGATGCCGAGCCGATGGCTGACAATACCACGCGCGAAGGGCGCGCCGAGAACCGCCGTGTCGAAATCAAGATCGAAAAGAGGCTTTAGGCGATGCGGTTCATCAAGGCCATCTTCCGCTTCCTGATCTCACGCCGCTTCTGGACGTTTGTAGGCATCGCGCTCCTTTGCGCGCTGATCTGGGTCTTCGGGCCGCTCGTTTCGGTGGGCGAGGTGGTGCCGCTGGCCTCCGACCTCACCCGGCTGATCGTGATCGGGGCGATCCTTGTCCTCTGGCTCATCTCGGTCCTCTTCGCGCTTTTGCGCGCGGCCCGGCGCAATCAGGTCTTCGTCTCGGAACTCGCGCAGCCGGCGCCGGTGGTCGAGCCGAAGGCAGGCGAAGCGAACGTGGCCGAGGTCAACAGCAAGTTCCAGTCGGTGCTGTCGGAGATGAAGCGGTCGAAACTCGGCAGCCGCAAATTCCTGCGCGACATGCCGTGGTATCTGATGATCGGGCCGCCGGGGACCGGCAAGACGACGGCCTTGCGCCAGTCGGGGCTGACCTTCCCAATCGACCTCTCGGACGACATCAAGGGCGTCGGCGGCACCCGCAACTGCGACTGGTTCTTCACCGACGAGGCGGTGCTGGTCGACACCGCCGGGCGCTATGTCCAGCAGGCCAGCGACCCCGAGGCGGATGCCGTCGAATGGGACGGGTTCCTGAACATGCTGACGAAGCATCGCGGGCGGCGGGCGCTTAACGGCGTCATCGTTGCCCTGTCGATGCGCGAGCTTCTGGGATCGCCCGAGGAGTTGCAGGTGCATGGCCGCGAAATCCGGCGGCGGCTACTGGAACTGCGCGAAAAGCTGTCGATGCAGTTGCCCGTCTATCTGATGATCACCAAATGCGACCTCGTGCCGGGGTTCGTGCCGTTCTTTGCCGACCTCTCCACCCGCGAACGCGAACAGGTCTGGGGCGCGACGCTGGGCCTCGACGCCCGCATCGACGGCGTGACGGTGGAGCGTGAGACCAAGGCGCTGATGGTGTCAGCGGAACGGCGGCTGGCGGCGCGGATGGCCGAGGATGCGAGCCTGCCGCAGCGGGCCGAGACCTTCCGCTTTCCCGCCCAGATGGCAGGTGCCGAGGGGCCGCTGAAAAGCCTGATCGCCACGGTCTTCGGTGAAAGCCGCTATGAGGAAAGCCCCTGGCTGCGCGGGTTCTATTTCACCTCGGCGACGCAGGAAGGCTCCCCGATCGACCGTCTGGTGGGCGAGCTGTCGTCGGCTTTCGGTCTGTCCGCTGCCCGGCCCGAACAGCGGCGGCATGGCGAAAGCCGGTCCTATTTCCTGCGCAACCTGATCACCGACGTGATCTTCCGCGAGGCGGGGCTCGGCCTTTTCGACCGCGCGGCAGAGGAGCGGCGCAAATGGCTCTGGCGCGGTTCGGTCGCCGGGGCGGCTTTGGTGACGAGTGTCGCGGGCCTTGCCTTCCTCTTCTCGTTCCTGCGCTATTCCGGGGCGATCTCCGATCAGGAACGGCTGATCGCCGACCTGTCCGGGCGCCTCTCGAACGTAGCAGCGCGGCAGGCGCCGACCGATCCGCTTGACCTCGACCTCGCACTTGATGCGGCCAATGCGGTGGCCGCCGCACGCACGGAAGTTCCCGCCTCGGCGCTCACATATCTCGGACCGACAGCGGAGCCCGAGCTTGCCGAGGCGCAGCGCATCGCCGCCGACCGCACCGCCCGCAACATCCTTGAACCGCGCATGGTCGCGGTGCTGGAGGCGACGATGTGGCGGTATGTGCGCGATCCGGAATTCCTGCTCGGCGCGCTCAAGACCTATTTCATGATGACCGGAAATGCCCCCTATGACCGCGATTTCGTCACTGGCTGGTGGCAGGAGGCCCTGCCCGAAGCAGCACCTATCGACATCTTCCCGACCGAGGCGGCGCGTGACCATCAGT
>NZ_JBARVQ010000486.1:0-4474 GCF_049646345.1 Albidovulum sp.
TCGAAAGGCTGCCCGTTGGGTGGATGGCGTAATACGGGCGCAGGGCAACCGCCGCCCCCTCACGCCCGCATCACGAGATGGGGACATTTCTGTAACGGCCTTGGCCTTTGGCTGAACTTCGTTGCACAACTGTCGGCAGCAACGTTGGGGACAGCATGACGATCAGCCACATTTCCCGCAGGGCGCCGGGTTCGCCTTACATTCTTACGCAAGGCGTTTGCGCATGAAGAAACCGGTTCTCTTCCTGGCGCTCGCCGTTCTTGTTGCAGTTCTGATCGCGGTCATTGGCCGCAACCCGCCCGATCTTGATATGCTGCGCGGTTATCTGACCGGGCTTGAGGCGCGGGTGGCGGAAAACCCGCTGACTGTCGCTGCCATATTCTTTGCCGCCTATGTCGCCGTCACCGCCCTGTCGCTGCCGCTTGCCGTCTGGATGACCCTGGCCGCTGGCGCGCTTTTCGGTTTCTGGTGGGGGTTGGTGCTGGTCTCTTTCGCCTCGACGACCGGGGCGACGCTCGCCTTTCTCGCCTCGCGCTATCTTCTGTCGGACTGGGTGCATGAGAGGCTTGGAAACCGGCTTCAGACCATTGATGAGGGCGTGGCGCGGGACGGGGCCTTTTACCTCTTCACCCTGCGCCTGATCCCGGCGATCCCATTCTTTGCCATCAACCTTCTGATGGGCCTGACCCCGATCCGGGCGCTGACCTTTTACCTCGTCAGTCAGGCCGGGATGCTGGCCGGGACGGCGGTCTATGTGAATGCCGGCACGCAACTGGCGCAGCTTGAAAGCCTGTCGGGCATCCTGTCGCTGCCCCTGATCCTGTCCTTCGTCCTTTTGGGCATCTTCCCGTGGATCGCGAAATTCGTGCTTGGCCTTGTCAAGCGCCGCCGCGCCCGTGCCGGCTGGGACCGGCCCGCGCGCTATGACCGCAATATGGTGGTGATCGGTGCCGGGGCGGCTGGCCTCGTCTCGGCCTATATCGCGGCGGCGGTGAAGGCGAAGGTGACGTTGGTCGAAGCCCACAAGATGGGCGGCGATTGCCTGAACTATGGCTGCGTGCCGTCGAAGGCGCTGATCAAGTCGGCCAAGCTCGTCCATCAGATGCGCCATGCCGATCACTACGGGCTGATCGCGACCCGCCCTGAATTTTCCTTCCGCAAGGTCTTTGAGCGCATCCATGCTGTGGTCAAGGCGATTGAACCGCATGACAGCGTGGAGCGGTATGAGGGGCTGGGCGTCGAGGTCTTACAGGGCCACGCGAAGCTGATCGACCCTTGGACGGTGGAGATCATCGGCGCGGATGGCGCGGCGCAGCGTCTGACCACCCGCTCTGTGATCCTCGCGACAGGGGCCGCGCCCTTCGTGCCGCCGCTACCGGGGCTGGATCAGGTCGGGCATCTGACTTCGGACACGCTTTGGGATGAGATGGTGACGCGCGATGCTGCGCCGAAAAGGCTTGTCGTCCTTGGCGGCGGACCGATCGGTTGCGAACTGGCGCAAAGCTTTGCGCGGCTGGGATCGGAGGTCACCCAGATCGAGATGCTGCCGCGCATCCTGATCCGCGAGGATGAGGAGGTATCCGACCTCGTGAAGGCGTCGATGGAGGCCGATGGCGTCACGGTGCTGACCGGCCACAAGGCCACGTCGCTGGGCAAGACCGGCGCGGCGAAATGGATCGAGGTCGAGGCGGATGGCGCGATGCGCAAGATCGAATTCGACGATATCCTTGTCGCCGTCGGCCGGGCTGCCCGGCTGAAGGGTTACGGCTTGGAGGAGTTGGGGATTGAAACCGGACGGGTGATTGAGACCAACGAATATCTGGAAACCAAATACCCCAATATCCTCGCTGCGGGCGACGTCGCAGGGCCCTTCCAGTTCACCCATACCGCCGCGCATCAGGCTTGGTTCGCTTCCGTCAACGCGCTTTTCGGCAAGTTCAAGCGGTTCAAGGCGGATTACCGGGTGATCCCCTGGGCGACATTTACTGACCCCGAAGTGGCCCGCGTCGGCCTGAACGAACAGGAGGCGCGGGAGAAGGGCGTGGCGTACGAGGTCACGCATTACGGCATCGACGACCTTGACCGCGCCATTGCCGACGGCACCGCGCATGGTTTCGTGAAGGTGCTGACCCCGCCGGGCAAGGACCGCATCCTTGGTGTCACCATCGCAGGTGAACATGCGGGTGACCTGATAGCCGAATTCGTCTTCGCGATGAAGCACGGGCTGGGGTTGGGGAAGATCCTTGGCACGATCCACACCTATCCGACCCTTGCCGAGGCCAACAAATTCGCCGCCGGGGAATGGCGCAAGGCGCATGTGAATGCGCGTGCCTTGCGGCTGCTTGAGCGGTTCCACGACTGGCGGAGGGGCTGAATGCTCGACCGCCATCTGCTGACTGTGGTCCGCGCCGCACTGGACGCGCCCGCCCGCGCGCTGGTGGCGCGGGGCGTGAGCGCCGATCAGGTGACGCTGGCAGGGTTCGGGCTGGGGCTGCTGGCGGTTGCTGCGCTGGCCTTCGGGGCTTATGCGCTCGCGCTCATCCTCATCCTCGCCAATCGGATCGCCGACGGGATGGACGGGATCATGGCGCGGATGACGGCGCCGACCGACCGGGGGGCATTTCTCGACATCGCACTCGACTTCGTCTTTTACGCGCTCGTCCCCTTCGGCTTCGCACTGGCCGATCCGGCCACCAACGCCCTGCCCGCCGCGGCCCTCATCGCCAGTTTCGTCGGCACCGGATCAAGTTTCCTTGCCTTCGCCTCCATTGCCGCCAAGCGTGGCCTGACGGCAGAGGCCTATCCGACCAAGGGCATCTACTATCTCGGCGGGCTGACTGAGGGGACCGAGACCATCGGACTGTTCCTCGTCATGTGCGTCTGGCCCGCCGCCTTCCCTGTTTTGGCGTGGTGCTTCGCGGCACTTTGCGCCATCACCACACTGACCCGCTGGCATCAAGGCTGGCAGGCTTTCCAGAATAACTGACCGACAGGAGTATCCATGCGTCTTCCCCTTCTCGCCGCCCTTGCCACCGGCATCGCCCTTCCGGCCTTGGCCGACACATGGGACGATACCGTCGCCGCTGCAAAGGGTCAGACCGTCTACTGGAACGCCTGGGGCGGGGATGAGCGCACCAACGACTTCATCGCCTGGGCGAGCGGCGAGCTGGAGGCGGAATACGGCGTCACAATCCAGCAGGTCAAACTGACCGATACCGCCGAGGCCGTGACCCGCGTCATCGCCGAAAAGGCTGCGGGGCAGACGGAAGGCGGATCGGTCGACATGATCTGGATCAACGGCGCCAACTTCCTGTCGATGAAGGAGCAAGGCCTGTTGCACGGGCCGTTCCTGAGCGACCTGCCGAATGCGAAATACCTCGACCTTTCCGACGGGTCGGCGGCGGTCGTCGATTTCACCATTCCGACCGAAGGCTTCGAGTCCCCCTGGCGGCTGGCGAAGTTCGTGCTTACGCATGATTCTGCGCGGGTGGCAGAACCGCCGAAATCGATGGCAGCGCTTCTCGACTGGTCCAAGGCCAATCCCGGCCGTTTCACCCATCCCGCCGTCTCGAACTTCATGGGCGCGACATTCCTGAAACAGGCTTTGATCGAACTCACACCGGATGCGGCGATCCTGCAGGGCGAGGCGACGGACGAGGTCTTTGACACCGCCACCGCCCCTCTCTGGGCCTGGTATGACGACTTGCGCCCGACGCTGTGGCGCGGGGGCGAGACTTTCCCTGAAAACTCCAGCATTCAGGAACAGATGCTGAATGACGGAGAGGTCGATATCTCCATGGCCTTCGATCCGGCCTCGGCCGCTGCCGCCGTCGAAAAGGGGCTCTTGCCCGAGACCGTGCGCGCCTATGGGCTGGACGGCGGTTCCATCGGCAATATCAGCTTTGTCGCCATCCCCTTCAACGCCGCCCACAAAGAGGGCGCGATGGTCGTGGCGAACTTTCTTCTGGACCCGGCGACCCAAGCCAAGGCGCAGGATATCACCGTCCTTGGCAGCTATTCAGTGCTGGACCCGGCGAAGCTGGACGATGGGGCCAAGGCGGCCTTCGCCGCATTGCCTTCGTCCCCCGCTTTGCCGTCGAACGAAGAGCTGGGCCGCACCCTCAATGAGCCGCATCCAAGCTGGATGACGCGCATCGCCGAGGAATGGGCCCAGCGCTACACCGAATGACTGCAACCGAAGGCCGCACGCTTCGCCTGATTGTCCTCGCCCTTGTCGCGGGCGGCCTCGTGCTGCCGATCCTCGCGGGGCTGTGGGAGACGGGGCGGGCAGCCTTCGGCATTCTGCCGGCCATCGGTGCCACTGAACTGTCGCTCGACCCGTGGCGGCGGCTGATTGGCCTGCCGGGGTTCGGCACCAGCCTGACACTGACGCTCTGGACTGGTTTCGCCTCCACCGCACTTGCGCTGATGCTCGCTGTCGGATTTGCCGCCGCGATCTTTGACCGGTTCGGCC
>NZ_JBARVQ010000487.1:0-2728 GCF_049646345.1 Albidovulum sp.
ATCTACATCTGGGGCGCCTGATCCGGCACCCCTGACGGCAATGCAAAACGCGGGGGGCACTGCTCCCCGCGTTTTTACTTTGAGGACCTTATGCGCCGCTATCTTTCTGCCCTGATCCTTGGTGCCGGTGGTATCGCAATCCTGATGTCGCTCGGGCTCTGGCAGGTGCGGCGGTTGGCGTGGAAAGAGGGCGTGATCGCCGGGATCGAGGCGCGGATCGGGGATGCACCGGTAGCGCTTTCCGACATTTCCAGTCCGGATGCTGAAACCGATACGTACCGTCCGGTCATTGTCGCGGGCCGTACGTCGGGTGAGGAACTGCTTGTCCTGTCCGGCCAAAAAGACCTCGGCCCGGGTTTCCGGGTCATCGCGGTCTTTGAGGCAGAGGACGGGCGGCGCATTCTGCTGGACCGGGGATTCATCCCGGAATCGGGTCGCGCCATGCCCCGGGACGGTGTGAACCTCAGCGTGACGGGTAACCTGCTCTGGCCCGACGATGCCGACAGCTTTACGCCGCCGCCTGATGCCAAAACCGGCCTCTGGTTTGCCCGCGATGTGGCGGCGATGTCTGAAAGCGTCAAAACCTTGCCGGTTCTTGTCGTGGTCCGGACGGAAGAGGGGGATGCGCAGGGTATCGTCCCGGTGCCGGTCGATACGTCGCATATCCCCAATGACCATCTCGGCTACGCGATCACCTGGTTTTCGCTGGCGGCGGTCTGGGCGGGGATGACAGCGTTTCTGCTCTGGCGTATCAGGCAGCGGAAGAATTGAGGAACTGACATGCGCTATATCTCGACGCGGGGCGCGGCCCCGGCCCTTAGCTTCGGCGAGGCGATGCTGACAGGGCTTGCACGCGACGGCGGGCTTTATGTGCCCGAGACGATCCCGACCCTTACCGCAGACGAGATCAGGGCGCTTGGCGGGCTGAGCTATGAAGAGGCCGCGTTCCGGGTGATGCGTCCCTTCGTCGGCGATGCGTTCAGCGATGATGAGTTCCGCAGCGCTATTGCGAAAGCCTATGCAGGCTTCGGCCACACCGCCCGCGCGCCGCTCGTCCAGCTTGCGCCGAACCATTTCCTGCTGGAACTGTTCCACGGCCCCACGCTCGCGTTCAAGGACTTCGCGATGCAACTGATCGGTCAGCTGTTCCAGATCGCGCTCAAGCGGGAAGGCCGGCGGGTGACCATCGTTGGCGCGACATCGGGCGACACAGGCTCGGCCGCGATCGAGGCGTTCCGGGGCCTCGACAATGTCGATGTCTTCATCCTTTTCCCCGAAGGTCGGGTGTCAGAGGTGCAGCGCCGTCAGATGACGACGCCCGCCGAAAGCAATGTCCATGCGCTGGCGCTGAAAGGCGATTTCGACGATTGCCAGGCGCGGCTGAAGGACATGTTCAACCATTTCGAATTCCGCGACGCAGTCGGGCTTGCCGGTGTCAACTCGATCAACTGGGCGCGGGTTCTGGCGCAGGTCGTCTATTACTTCACCTCGGCCGTGTCGCTGGGCGCGCCGGACCGGAAGGTCAGCTTTACCGTGCCCACCGGCAATTTCGGCGACATCTTCGCGGGCTACATCGCCAAACGCATGGGCCTGCCCATCGACCAGCTGGTGATCGCGACCAATCAGAACGACATCCTGCACCGCTGCCTGACGACTGGGCGGTATGAGATGGATGGGGTGAAACCTTCGATCTCACCTTCGATGGATATCCAGATTTCCTCGAACTTCGAACGGGCGCTGTTCGATGCCTATGGCCGTGATGGCAAGGCCGTTGCGCAGTTGATGGAGGAGATGAAGGCGCAAGGTGGCTTCACCGTCAGTCAGGGTGCCCTTCAGGCGCTGCGTGACCTTTTCGTCTCGGGCCGGGTGTCCGAGGAGGGAACGCTTGCCACCATTTCCCGGATGCACAAGGCGGCGGGAGAGCTGCTTTGCCCGCACAGCGCCATTGGTGTCGCGGTGGCCGAGGGCAACCGGGCCGAAGAGGTGCCGATGATCACGCTGGCCACGGCGCATCCGGCGAAATTCCCTGATGCGGTGGAACAGGCGAGCGGCATCCGCCCGGCGCTGCCCGAACGTATGGGTGATCTTTTCTCTCGCCCGGAACGTGTTACATCTGTGCCGAATGACCTCGCCGCGCTTGAGGCGCTGGTCCATGAAAGGCGAAAAGTTTGACGATCAGACTGACCACATTGCCGAACGGGTTGCGCATCGTCACCGAACGGATGCCGGGGCTTGCCTCGGCATCCATCGGTGTCTGGCTGACAGCGGGCGGGCGGCACGAACGGCTGGAACAGAACGGCATCGCGCATTTCCTTGAGCACATGGCGTTCAAGGGGACGGCCCGGCGCACGGCCCTGCAGATCGCCGAGGAAATCGAGGATGTGGGCGGCTATATCAACGCCTATACCAGCCGTGAGATGACGGCCTATTACGCAAGGGTGCTAGAGGCCGATGTGCCGCTCGCGCTCGACGTGATTTCGGACATCGTGTTGAACCCGGTCTTTGATGAAAAGGAAATCGAGACCGAGCGGCACGTGATCCTGCAGGAAATCGGCCAGTCGCTCGACACGCCCGACGATATCATCTTTGACTGGCTGCAAGAGGCAGCTTTCCCGGATCAGGCCCTGGGGCGCACGATCCTTGGCCCCGCCGAACGGGTGTCCACCTTCGGGCGCGGCGATCTGACCGGGTTTGTGGGGGAGCATTACGGGCCGGATCAGATGATCCT
>NZ_JBARVQ010000488.1:0-2302 GCF_049646345.1 Albidovulum sp.
CAATCATGCGGCTGCATGCGGGCTTTCATCCGCCGGAAAGCCCGTTTCCGGCGGCCAAGGTGGTTGACTGGATCTCGGTGCCCCTGGGTGTCGCGACCCTTAAGGACCAATTTCATGATGTGGAGGATGACGCAGCACGCTTCGCCCTGATGAGCTGGTTTTTTGAGGAAAACCTCGCCGATTTCTCGCCCTACAATGCCAGCCAGCCGCGCGAGGGGTTCCAGATCATCGGCACCAGCGGCACGGTGACCACCGTCGCGGCCAGCCATCTGGGTCTGAAACGTTATGACCGGACCAAAGTTGACGGGCTGCGGATGACATCGGACCAGATCGACAGGGTGATCCGCGAATACCTGCATATGGGGCCGGACGGGCGGCGGAACGACCCGAGGATCGGGCGCGACCGGCATTCCCTGATCATGTCGGGGGCGGCGATCCTGCAGGCGCTGATGCGGATCTGGCCGACGGACCGCCTGTCGGTAGCCGATCGGGGGCTGCGCGAGGGGCTGCTTTACGCCCAGATGTCGGCCGACGGCGTGCTGGAGGACGGGCCGTTCTGAACGCTCCGGCCGCCCACGATTGCTTTGGCAGCGCCGCATGCGTATTGGGATCAGGAAGAAATACTGAGGGCCCGTTCAGGGCAAGGGATATGGCGAAGACACCTTCTGGCAACACTTCCGGGCGCGGGCAGCGCGATCTTCGGGTGCGGGTCAAGACCGCAAAGGGGCGAAAGCTGTCCTCGACCCTCTGGCTCGAACGTCAGTTGAATGACCCCTATGTGCAGCGGGCCAAGAAGGAAGGCTACCGGGGCAGGGCGGCCTACAAGATCCTCGAACTGGATGACAAGTTCCGCTTTCTCGTGCCCGGTGCGCGGGTTGTCGATCTTGGCTGTGCGCCCGGTGGCTGGTGCCAGATCGCGGTCGACCGCGTGAACGCGCTTGGTCAGAAGTCCGGCAAGAAGGTCGGCACGGTTCTGGGGGTCGACCTGCAGGAGGTGGAGCCGATTGCCGGGGCCGAGATCCATCAGCTGGATTTCCTCTCTGACGAAGCCGATGAGAAGGTCAAGGGCTGGCTTGGCGGCAAGGCTGATGTCGTGATGTCGGACATGGCGGCATCGGCGTCAGGCCACAAGGGCACCGACCATTTGCGCATCGTGGCGCTCTGCGAGGCTGCGGCCTACTTCGCCTTCGACGTGCTGGAAGAGGGCGGCACCTTTGTCGCCAAGGTGCTGGCGGGCGGGGCCGAGAACGAGTTGCAGGCGCTTCTGAAACGCGCTTTCACGAAGGTGGCGAATGTAAAGCCGCCGGCAAGCCGGGCCGACAGTTCGGAAAAGTTCGTGGTCGCGACCGGGTTCCGGGGCGTGCCGGAAGAAGAAGAGCCGGAAGATTAGACGCCGGTGCTGATGCAAAGCCCTTCGACCAGGACAGCAGCCGGGGTGGTGCATTCAATTGAGTAGTAGCTGACCGTCATCTGCGGCACCCGCATCACGCCGGGCCGCCCTTCAAGATCACGTGCCAGCCGGAAATCCTGACGAAACTGGCCGGGGCTGACATTGATCCGTTGCTGCGGCGAGACGAGGATATCGACCGCCGGCCGGCCTGGCCCGAACATGCCTGCGGGGATCCGAACCGGCATGGCGTCCCGATTGGCGGAAAGGAAGTCTTCGTCCAGATGGATGGCGCTGACTTTTGCAACCTTGGCGACCGGCCCCTGTACCGTACGCAAAGGGTCATGCTGGCGAATAACCTTTATCGGCAGATCGCCGAATGCGGTCGACACACGCGCCGTTCCGACAAAGCCGGGTACGGTCCAGACCAGTGGCGTGGCCACGCGATCCTCGCGCCGGTACGCGCCGCCTGTCCGGGATGCCACAGCACCAATTCCTCCATCCTGAAAGGGGACGGTCTGATCCATTTCGCTTACTCCGATACACATTACGCCAGCGCAACTCCGCACCGGTGCATCATTATCGGCCGGTGGAATGAACCTCGTCCAAGGATTGTTTCCAATGAACTCAAAGCGTTGATCTTTTGGAGTGAAAACAACCCTGAGGTGACCGGGCAGCGGTCGCAGCTTATGGAAACAGTCACCTTCTTATTATGCATATGCATCAATACAGTGCGTGTCCGATCCGGGAATTGTTGGGGGGCCGCAGTGTATTGGCCTCGAAATGCAGAGACGATGATTTCAGACGCCTTTGCCAAATTCCCCCAGCAAAGAGCTGGAAACACTGCGTTTCCAAATCCGAGCCGAGGCGGCGTGGTTGCCGCAGGCGGAACGATCCGTAACAGATATGAGGGAT
>NZ_JBARVQ010000489.1:0-2334 GCF_049646345.1 Albidovulum sp.
GGTTATGGCAGGGGGAAAATATCAGAAACCTGCTCAGTCTTCGGCGACATTCAGCCAGACGCCGCCCTCGGGTCGCAGGGTCAGGATCAGCACGGGCTTCGGCTCGCGGCCCGGAACGGGCGTGAAGCGGAAGCGCGCCAGAAGCGTGGCGAGGATGATCACCGCCTCTTGCAGGGCGAAAGAGGCGCCGATGCAGATGCGCTGGCCACCGCCAAAGGGCAGATAGGCGAAACGGTCGATCTTTGCCGGATCCGCGAACCGGTCCGGGTCGAACCGGTCGGGGTCGGGCCAGAGCGCATGGTTCCGGTGCAAAGCATAGATCGGCAGCATCACCGTATCGCCCGGCCGGATTTCACGACCGCACAGCGTGTCATGCGCCTTTGCCGTCCGTGACAGGAAGGCGGCGGGCGGGTATAGGCGCAGAGCCTCATCGACGATCTGGCGGATATAGGTGAACTGCGGCAGGTCGGCCACGGTCGCCGCCCGCCCCCCCAGAACCGTCTTGGCCTCTTTCCGGGCGCGGTCCTGCACTTCGGGTTCGAAGGCACAAAGATAAAGCGCCCAGGCCAGCGTCAGCGCGGTCGTTTCATGGCCCGCGACGATGAAGGTCAGAAGATTGTCGCGCAGTTCGGCGGTGTTCATCCTGCGCTTGGTTTCGGGGTCCTCCCCCTCCAGCAGCAGGTCCAAAAGGTCCGGCACTTCATGCGCGCCAGTTTCGCGGCGGTGATCGACGGCGCCATCGGCCATCGCCTTCATCGCCCGCATCGCCGGGGCGGAAAAGAGCCGCGACGGGCGCGGCACCCACATTGGTGCACCGATCACGTCAAGGAAGGACACCCGTGCGGAACCGGCAATGTAGGCGTCGATGGCCCGGTGCACGGCATTGCGGTCAAAGGTTTCGCCGCCCGAAAAGGTCACGTCGGAAATCACCTCGAATGTCGTTGCGACCATTTCGTCAAAGAGGTTCGCCGCGCGGCCCGTCTGTGCCGCGATCCGTTCCGCCGCCCGTTCCGCGGCCGAGGTCATCACCGGGGCCAGCGCCTGAACGTTGCGGACCGAAAAGACCGGTGCGGCCGTCCGGCGCTGCCAGCGCCAATGCGCGCCCTCGGCGATGAACAGACTTTCGCCGATGGCCGGGCGCAGGATCAGCTTGGTGACATCCGATTTCGGATAATCCTCCACCGCGTCCTTCAGAATGCGGCGATTCGCGCCGGGATCCATGACCATGTGCCAGCGCTTGACCGTCCGCCCCGAGATCATCGGCTGATGGGTTGCGATTTCGGGGATCAGTTCCAGAACATTGCGCTGGCCGGTGCGGAACGATGCCCAGACACCAAGTGGTGTGTTATGCAGCGGAACGCGGACCGGGTGTCGCGGCGGTAGGGCTGTGCCATCCATGCGTGTACCTCCGCGTTCAATATAATGCGTGCGGGACATCCGCCAAGCGGTCGGATTGCCGCGCCGCGCGGGCTCGGGTAAGTCTGGGCCCCAATGTTGAATGGCCGGAGGACCCGATGGGGATGCGCGCATTGTTTTCTGGGATTGTTGCGGCGGTCCTTTTGTCGGCCTGTGCCCGGGACGATCTTTCGCAGCCGCCTAAGGATTTCGGCGATTTCGCGCTGGGCTACAATGTCGTCGTGGCCAAGAATGCCAAACCGGTCGGACCGTCGCGCAAGGCAACCGCCGAGGAATGGGAAACCACGCTGAAATCTGCGATCGACGCGCGGATGGGGCGCTATGAGGGAGAGAAACTCTATCATATCGGTGTCGGGGTCGATGCCTATGCGCTCGCCGTGCCGGGCGTGCCGCTGGTGCTCAGCCCGAAATCCGTGCTGGCGATCACCGTCAATGTCTGGGACGACACCGCGCAGCGCAAGATCAATGCCGAGCCGAAGCAGTTCACGGTGCTGGAAAGTCTCTCAGGCGGCACCGTCATCGGTTCGGGCCTGACCCAGAGCAAGGAGGAGCAGATGGCGAACCTTTCTGCGAATGCGGCACGGCTGATCAACGACTGGCTGGTCGAGAACGCGGCCTGGTTCACGCCCGAAGCGTCGGGTGCCCGTGCAGCCCTTGCCGCCACCATGGGTTCCGGGGTCGTTCCTGCCCCCACAGGCAACTGACGCTTGATTTTTCCGCAGCCAGCCGATACCCAGCGCGCGATGTAGACTTGGGGCCCGGTGGCCCCCCTAAGCACGAGGCGCCCGCGACATGGCAAAGGCAAAGTTTGAACGGAACAAACCGCATGTGAACATCGGGACCATTGGTCACGTTGACCACGGCAAGACGACGTTGACGGCAGCGATCACGAAGTATTTCGGTGATTTCAAGGCCTAT
>NZ_JBARVQ010000490.1:0-2428 GCF_049646345.1 Albidovulum sp.
TCTGGCGGGTCCGGAACCGGTGCGGACACTAGTGACAAGACCAAGCGCTGACAAGGTGACGGCTTTAACCGGCACTGGCCATGACCGCGCCATCCTTCGCCATGCTGTCCTCGCGCATGATGCCGAAATCCGACAGATCGACATCAGGCCCCAAGAGCGCCGCGAGCTTCCGGTTGCTGTCGTCATACCGGCCCGCGAATGTCTTCTTCACATGGCCGGAAACCGGCTGGAACCCTTTCAAAAAGGTCGAAAACGGCGGGTGGCGCATGGCGAACCCAACACCATGATAGATACCGTATGGGGTGGTTCCCAGACGGATCAGCGGCGCGGGCGTCAACACGCTGCGTTGCAACTTGTTGATGCGGCGCAGGATCGGCACGGCATATTCGGGATAGCTTGGCGCATAGGCGGACCGGTGCGTCGGCAGAACGCCGCCGAACCCGGCATTGCCCGCAAAGGCGGCAAGGCCATGCGCCATGCCGTCCATGTCGCGCACCAGGCTTTCCTGCGTGACGACCCGGACATTTTCCGCGCCGAACAGCTCCTGATAAAGTCCGACCAGCCGGTGATATTCAAAGTGTTCAGGCCGGAACCCATGGAAGCCCAGCTCGGGGTCTCCGGCGAAAAAGACCTCGGGTTTGCTGGTGCCGCCGCGCATCAGATACTGCATATAGACCGAGGTCAGGATACGCATCTGCGACCGGATCGAAATCAGGATAAGGGCATCGGGGGCGATCTCCTTCAGACGATGCGCATAGACATCGCTGCCGATACCGCCGAAAAACGGATGGCCCGAAATAATCTCGGACGAGATGACCGGAACCTTGCCCGCGGGCAATTCGTCCAAGCCCTTGCGGATCACGTCCTTCATTCCGGCAGGATCGAAGGTCAGCCCGTGCGGCGCAACGATATGCTCCCAGACCTCCGGATGGCGGGCGATTTGGAGATAGCCATGCTCGGGGACGAACAGACGCTGCTGCATCCAGGACGTCGCCGTCTTGTGATAGCCGATATGCAGCAGAAGACGCTCGGTCATGAAACCACCCTTTACGGAACCGCCAAAACCCCTCACCGGCCCCCACCTCTCACGTCCGGGTGGGTCGCGTCAAATTAAAGCGAAACTGACATCGCTGCGGAAACAAAGACGGCCGGTGGGGTGTGACTGTCAGGCCAGCCGTTCAGCCGCCATGTTTCAGATTGCGGGCCGAGGCCTTGATCGCGTCATACTGCCCCGACGGGCGGAACCGCCAGAGGTAGTCAGGTACCACGGCGCTGATCGGCGTGGCAGTGATGCCAAGATCGGCCAGCCCCTTCGCATCAGCGGCGACGGTATTGTCGACCTTCAGCGACTTCACCTGATCCCGCGTCAGGATCTTGTTGGTCACGAGACCCCCGGTGAGTATCGAGCCGAAATCGAGAAGGGCCGCCATGATCCGCGCCTTCCAGAATGGCATATTCAGAACCAGCCGACGACGATGGATCACACCCAGCATCTCTTCGACGAAATGCCGCAGCGTTCCGGCATCCGGCCCGCCCAGCTCAAACGTGCCGCTGGCCTTGCCAAGGATACCCAGAACAGCGGCCTGAGCCACGTCATCGACATAGACCGGCTGGAACTTCGTTTCAGCACCGACCAGCGGCAGGATCGGCCCCATGCGCGACATGCCGGCGAAGCGGTTGAAGAAGCCGTCTTCAGGTCCGAAGATCACCGAAGGCCGCAGGATAAGGGCATTCGGGAAGGTAGCCAGAATGGCGGCCTCGCCGTCCGCCTTGGTACGGGAATAGTCCGCCTCGGCTTCAGCATCGGCGCCGATGGCCGAGATATGCACCATCGCCGCAACGCCGCCTTCAGTGGCGATCCGGGCGATCCGTTCCGCGCCCTCGACCTGCACTGCCTCGAAATTGTTTCGCCCGCCCTTGTCGAACGTGCCGACGCAGTTCACCACCGCATCCGCGCCAGCCATCGCCGCCCGCACCGAGGCATCGTCACGGATATTGCAGAAGACCGGCTCGACCTGACCGACCGCGCCATAGGGCTTGACGAACAGGGCCTCATTCGGGCGGCGGCAGGCCACGCGGACGCGCCAACCCTCTTTTGCCATACGACGGGCAATATAGCGCCCGACGAATCCCGAACCGCCATAGATCGTGACGAGCTTGGACATGGAGATGTCTCCGAAATTCAGAAGCTTCGGCCCCTGATTAGCGCCTTGGACCCGAGCGAACAAGGCGCGATCGACCAACTTGCGGGATTCGCATAAGACCCCGTTGACAGTCCCCCGCACCCTCTGTACATCGCCCGGCACGACACCTGCCCAGGTGGCGGAATTGGTAGACGCGCACGGTTCAGGTCCGTGTGCCGCAAGGCGTGGAGGTTCGAGTCCTCTCCTGGGCACCAGTCGCACTGACCCCCCGGCGGTTTTTTCCA
>NZ_JBARVQ010000491.1:0-3470 GCF_049646345.1 Albidovulum sp.
GCTGATGGGCCGACCCTTTGGTGAGGAGCGGCTCTTGCGCATCGGCGCTGCGGCCGAGGCTGCGCTGGCATGAAGCGTTTCGGGTTTTGATAGAAATCACAAATGTCAGAATTCGAATGAAAAAGCCTCGAATTCCGATCCAATGAAAACTCGAAACGCTATAGGCCCTGAGGTTACCTCGCCGGGTTTGACAGGAAGTCGGCCAGATGATCGAAGACCAGCCGGATACGCCGACTGGTATGCAGCTCGCGATGCGTTGTCAGCCAGATCGGGAAGGTGATCGGTTTCAGCTCCGGCAGGATGCGTTCCATTTCCGGGCAGAGCCGCGCCAGTTCATCCCACATAGGCGCGATACCGAAGCCCTGACGGGCGAGTTCCCAGGCGACGATGCCATTGGCCGAACCGATGCGAAAATTCGCTTCGGTCAGCGGCATGCCGAGTGGCACGAGATGGTCGAGCATCTGTTGGTTGTCGCCGAAACCAATGAAGTCATGCGGCGCGAGATCGGCGAGACTCTTTGGCCGTCCCCTTGCCGCAAGGTAGGGGCCGGAGGCATAGAAATAGGCCCGCGCCTCACGCACCAGACGGGCGATGAGGTCGGGCTGTTCGGGGCGGACATGACGGATGGCGATATCGGCTTCGCGCCGCATCAGATCGCGGATGTCGTTGGCGGCGACGATGTCGATCTCGAGCTTTGGTGCGACCTCCCGGATCCGCTTCAGGGCGGCGGGCAGGATATGGGCCGATAGGCCCTCGCTCGCTGTGATCCGGACCATGCCCTCGATCGACTGGGAATGGCCGGTTGCGGCCAGCGCGACCTGGTCCGCAGCCGCCCCCATGGCGCGGACATGGCCAAGAAGATCGCGCCCGGCATCGGTCAGTTGCAGCGCCCGGCCAACGCGTTCGAAGAGCAGGATGCCAAGATCGCTCTCAAGCGCCGTGACCTGCCGTCCAAGCGTCGGCTGGGTCAGGCCCAGCACCCGCGCCGCAGCGGAAAGCGACCCCTCCTCTGCCGTGGCAAGGAAGGCGCGGATATGGTTCCAGTCAAAGCCGCCCATGCGTTGATCCATGCGTATTTGTATAAAGAAACAACGGATTTCGGCAATTTATTTGTGAAATTCGCATGGGTATTTATGCGGACAAAGGAGATACACCATGCAAGACACAGCAAAATTCTGGGACGGCATCGCGGAAAAATACGCGACCTCCCCCATCAAGGATATGGACGCCTACACCTATACGCTGGAGCGAACGCGCTCTCAGTTGTCCTCAAGCGACCGGGTGCTTGAGCTTGGCTGTGGTTCAGGCTCAACCGCGCTTCTTATCGCGCCGGGCGTGCACGAGATCACGGCGAGCGATGTCTCACCTGGCATGATCGCGGTCGGCAGGCGCAAGGCCGAGGCCGACGGCGCAGGGAATATCCGTTTCGTTGCCGCCGATGTTCTGGACGAAGCGCTGGGCGCGGAACCCTATGACGCCATCCTCGCCTTCAACATGCTGCACCTGCTGCCCGATCTGCCGACCGCCCTGGCGCGGGTGAACCGGCTTTTGAAGCCCGGCGGCCTCTTCATCTCCAAGACAATCTGCCGCCCGGTCGCCGGTTCGGGCTGGACGCGCGAGCGCATGTTCCTTTCCCTGATGATGGGTGTTCTGCCGCTGCTGCAGCTTGTCGGCAAGGCACCCTTCGTGCGGATCACGCGCATTGCGGACCTGGAAGGGGCGATCACCAGGGCCGGGTTCGAGATCATCGAGACGGGAAACCATCCCGCCCAGCCACCGCGCCGCTTCATCGTTGCCCGCAAAGCCCTGGGCTGATAGCCCGGTCAGGGGTTTAGGCATAGGAGGCTGACATGGCGCTGAACGTTTACCTGTCTGGTGAAATTCACACCGACTGGCGGGAAGAGATCATGGCGGGTGCGGCCGGTCTGGATGTCACCTTCACAGCCCCCGTGACCGACCATGCGGCGTCGGATGATTGTGGCGTGGCAATCCTTGGGGCAGAGCCGAACAAGGTCTGGCACGACCACAAGGGCGCCAAGGTGAACGCGATCCGTACCCGCAAGGCGATTGCCGATGCCGATGTGGTCGTTGTGCGCTTTGGTGAGATGTACAGGCAGTGGAACGCCGCATTTGACGCAGGTTATGCTGCAGCGCTTGGCAAATCACTGATTGTCCTGCATGGGGCCGATCACGCCCATGCACTGAAAGAGGTCGATGCCGCGGCCCTTGCGGTGGCCGAAGAGCCGCGGCAGGTGGTCGAGATTTTGCGCTACGTGCTGACCGGCGCGCTGCCCGGCTAGTCCCGGGCCGGGATGGTCAGACCGCGCTGAACGGCTGGGCGGGCAAGGAACCGGTCGAGATAGGCAGGCACGTTCGCCAGATCATCCCAGCCGACCTCGGAAGACGCCTGATAGAAATCCCGGATGGTGCGCAGCCAGGGCCCGATCGCGATATCGGCGATAGAATAGTCCCCGGCAATCCAGTCCTGCCCCTCCAACTGGCGGTCAAGCACACCGAGCAATCGCCGCGCCTCGTCATAGTAACGCTGGCGCGGGCGGGGGTCTTCGATCTCTTTCCCGGCGAAATGGTGGAAAAAGCCCACCTGTCCGAACATCGGTCCGATGCCACCCATCTGGAGCATCAGCCATTGGATCACTTCCCAGCGCCTCGGACCATCCGGCAGAAACTGTCCGGTTTTCTCGGCAAGATAGAGCAGGATCGCCCCACTTTCGAACAGGGCAAGCGGGGTGCCGCCAGGTCCATTTGGATCAAGGATCGCAGGGATCTTGTTGTTGGGATTGAGCGACAGGAATTCAGGCGTGAACTGGTCATTTGTGGAAAATGAGACCAGATGGGCATCATAAGTCAGCCCCATCTCTTCAAGTGCAATCGAGACCTTCACACCGTTTGGCGTGGTCAGTGAATAAAGCTGAATCGCGGATGGGTCCTGCGGGGGCCAGCGTTCTGTGATTGGAAACGATGACAGATCGGTCAAAATTCGCACTCCTGTTCGGCTTGTCGCACCTTTGATAGGTAAGTCCATGGGAACGCGAAAAAAAGAGAAGAACTTCGCGCATTTTATGTTAGCTTCTGCGCGCTGGCGCGCTAAACATGGAAACGCGCGGTCGTGAGTGTAAACGCAGTGGGGACAATTAAATGCTGAAAGAGTTCAAGGATTTTATCGCCAAGGGCAATGTCATGGACATGGCCGTTGGTATCATTATTGGTGCGGCCTTTACCGCCATCGTGACGTCACTGGTCGAAGATTTGATCAATCCGATCATATCGCTCTTTACCGGTGGGATCGACTTCTCCGGCCTGGGCGTCCGGCTGAGTGACGGGGAAGAGGGCGCGGTCTTCGCCTATGGCAACTTCATCATGGCGCTGATCAACTTCCTGATCATCGCCTGGGTTGTGTTCATGCTCGTCAAGATGGTGAACAAGGTGAAAGACGCAGCGATGGCCAAGGA
>NZ_JBARVQ010000492.1:0-9081 GCF_049646345.1 Albidovulum sp.
TGATGATCCAGGGCTGAAGCGGCAGGGCTTCGACCTTTTGTCGCACTCGCTAGAGGTCGGACATACCTTCTCGATGAACACGCTTGGCTACTACTTCCTGCAGGACGGCAGCGACCACTATGAACCCGAACGCGGGCTGCGTTACCTGCAGGAAAGCGCCGCGCGGGGCGACATCTACGGTTATGACAATATGGGCTGGGTCGCGCTGAATGGCGCGGGCGGGACAGCGCGCGATCCGCAGGCCGCACTCGACTGGTTCCGCAAGGCGTCGGATGGCGGCCATCCCCGCGCGCCCACCAGCATCGGCCGCATGTATTTCAATGGCGATATCGGCGGCCGCCCCGACTTTGCCGAGGCGGTAAAATGGTATGATGAAGGGTTGCTGCGTGGTGATGGCTGGGGCGGGGCTAATGCCGCCTGGGCCATCGCCCAGAACCCGCCCGCTGGCATGACCATCGGCGATGCCGCAGCCCGGGCGGCAAAGGCAGCCACGCTGCGCAATGCTGATGCGGCCGCATCGGCACAGCAGCTTCTCGACACATTGCCAGCCAAGGCAATCGATATGGGTACACAGGTTCTGATGAATGATCTCGGGGCCGAAATTGCGGCAGATGGAGCATTTGGTCCTGCAAGCGAAGACGCCTTGTCAGGCATCGGCGCGCGCTTCGGAGCGGCCTTCCCCACCGATACGATGGAACGACTGATCGCGCTCGCCAGACTTTACTGGACGACAAACAAGTTCCGCGTCGATCTTTATTAGGGCTGCACCCGCGCGGTTACCCGACCGCCCTCAGAATCGGTTCGATATCGGGAACCGGTTCTACAGGACAGGACGGCGGCAGCATGTCATCGTCCATCAGATCTTCGATGAACAGGCTGAGAAGCTGCGGACGCCCGGTAACACCCGATTTGCGATAGATGGCATTGGTCTGCGCCTTGACCGTACCTTCGGCAGTTCCCCGAAGTGCCGCAATTTCCGGCGTCGACATTCCTTTGATCGCGAAGAGTGCCACGTCTTTCTCGGCCGAGGTCAGACCCCAATCATGAAACCGGGTCTGCATCAGTTCCATGAATGCGCCCGAGACCTGACGAAGCTGATCCTCGGCACGCTTCTGACGGCGCAGGCTGCGGGTCAGGACGGTGACACCAAGCGCTGCACCAAAGACCAGACCCAGAACGGCACCGATTTCAAGCAGCTCCTTGATTTCCCAACTCAGTGGCCTGTGCTGAATACCAAGGAAGGTCAGCAGGGTTTCCCCCACCAGAAAAGCTGCGCAGAGAATTTGCACGAACAGCAGAGCAACAAGGGCAATCAGATCACGCATTCATCCGGACCTGCGTGATTTCGTCAGACGCCTGAAGGGGATGCGCATTACTTTGGGGCATCTCTACCCTCTTTCTTTCCCCGACGTCCCTTCCTTTCGCCCTTGGCCTCTTCTTTTTCGCGGCCGCCGTCGGTTTCACTACCGCCAGTTTCGCCGCCACCGCCGGTCTCACCGCCCCCGCCGGGTTCGCCACCGCCGCCGGTCTCACTGCCGCCGCCGGGTTCGCCACCCGCACCACCGCCAGCTTCACTCCCGCCACCGGCACCCTTGCCGTCACGAGAGTCAGACCCTCCACTTTCCTTGTCACCGCCGGAACCGCCCTCGTCGTCTGACCCTGAGCGGGAACCGTCATTGTCATCGCGGCGGTTCGACCTCCGCGCGGTCCTGGACTGCCGGTCGGCAGGTTCTTCGGTGTAGTCGCGAAGCACCTCGCCCGATGTCGGATCGAGCACAACTTCGCGCAGCTTTCTTCCCTTTTTCGCCTGGATTTTTATCCGCCCAAGCCAGGTGCGCTTTCGCTCGGTTATGCGAAAGCCTTCCTTGTAGAGGCGATGAGTGACCTCATCCTCACCCTGAGATGCAAGGGCGGTGCCAGAAGTGGCAACGAAGAACGTACCGGAAAGAAGGAACTCGCGTCTTTTCATAATCGCACTGCGCAATGCCCCCGTCAGGCATCGTGGTCAAACACTTGGTAAACATCAAGTATTTCCCATATGCGGATGGTTTAGGACGCGATTTCCTCAACAATCCCCGTCTTCGTCGCGGATTTCTTCGGAAATCAACGCCATTCCATTTTCGTCATAGCAACGCTTGATACCGATTCCCTCATTATCGATATTTTCCATGACGCAGATTCCAGCCCGGTTGAACCTGCGCTGGACGTTTCCGCTGTCACCCTTGGCTTCGATCAGCAGCATGTCATTGCTCCAGCGCACGTCGACTTCACTATAGCCCGCGGCCGTCATGGAACTAAGCTGCTCGCGCACGATGTGGCCGAGATTGGCTTTCGGGTGCTGGATGGCGATTGCCCCTTTGGGCGATGCTGAGATGCTGGTCATGTGGATCATCTTACTTTCCTTGTCATCGTTTCCTGTCTCCGCCACGCCCAGGTGAACACTCGTTACGAACGGCGCGTCGTCGGCCTCAACTTGGCCATGAACTGCCGTGAAAGCGCCATAAACCGACGACGGATGGGGATAAACCGGAGTTTATGGCTGTTCCAAAAGGGGAATCTGTCGATCCAATCCGATCTGACGGGAAATTTTGCGTCGCAATCGGCAACGATTCCCGGGTTCAGTGACAATCGCTGTAACGAAAAAAGCCGGGACTCAAAATGGATATGCCCGCACCAGGATCGACGGCGCGGGCATATCCGAATCGAAACCAAGGGGCTGAAACGCCCCGAAACCTGCTTCAGGTCAGGTATTCATGTCGAAGCCAAGATGCTTGGCGACTGCGAAGATATCCTTGTCGCCCCGGCCGCACATGTTCATCACGATGATGTGGTCCTTTGGCAGTTTCGGCGCGATCTTCATCACATGGGCCAGTGCATGGCTGGGCTCCAGTGCCGGAATGATGCCTTCCAGCGCGCAGGACAGCTGGAACGCCTCCAGCGCCTCCTTGTCGGTGATCGAGACATAGGTTGCCCGCCCGGTATCATGCAGCCAGGAATGTTCCGGCCCGATGCCGGGATAGTCGAGGCCGGCCGAGATCGAGAAGCCTTCGAGGATCTGGCCGTCCTCGTCCTGCAACAGATACGTCCGGTTCCCATGTAGCACGCCGGGACGCCCGCCGGTCAGCGATGCGCAATGCTCCATCTTCTCGTCCACACCCTTGCCGCCAGCCTCAACCCCGATGATGTTGACCGAGGGATCGTCAAGGAACGGGTAGAACAGACCCATCGCATTCGACCCGCCGCCGATGGCGGCGATTACCGTATCCGGCAGGCGGCCTTCGCCCTCCTGCTCGGCCAGTTGCCAGCGGACTTCCTTGCCGATGACCGACTGGAAATCGCGGACCATCGCCGGATAGGGATGCGGACCCGCCACGGTGCCGATGCAGTAGAACGTGTCGCGGACATTGGTGACCCAATCGCGCAAAGCGTCGTTCATCGCGTCCTTCAGCGTACCGCGACCGGATGTCACCGGCACCACCTCGGCACCCAGAAGCCGCATGCGGAAGACGTTCGGTGCCTGCCGCTCCACGTCATGGGCGCCCATATAGACAATGCATTTCAGCCCGAACTTGGCGCAGACGGTCGCGGTGGCCACGCCGTGCTGACCCGCCCCCGTTTCGGCGATGATGCGGGTCTTGCCCATACGGCGGGCAAGGATGATCTGGCCCAACACGTTGTTGATCTTGTGCGCGCCGGTATGGTTCAGCTCATCGCGCTTCATATAGATCTTGGCGCCGCCGAGGTGATCGGTCAGGCGTTCGGCAGAATAAAGCGGCGAAGGACGGCCGACATAATGCTTCCAGAGCCAGTCCATCTCGGCCCAGAAGCTGTCATCGGTCTTGGCCTTCTCATACTCGGCCTCCAGATCGAGGATCAGCGGCATCAGGGTCTCGGACACGAACCGCCCGCCGAAGATGCCGAACCGGCCCTGTTCGTCCGGACCCGTCATGAAGCTGTTGAGTTGATCATTGGCCATCGTGTCTGCCCTCTCCTGACGTGCCCGGGCTTAGCGCGGCTGGGGCCGCACGTAAAGATGCCCGAACGTCCGTCACCCATCCGACATGCATTTATGCTATTATAGCGCATTGGTTCATAGATTATCGGAGACCGCCATGGCCCGTCGCGGCGTCAGCTTTGCCAGCTTCAACCTCTACAACCTCAACGAACCCGGCCTTGCCATCTACAAGGATACAGATGGTTGGGATCAGGATATATATGACCGCAAGATCGCCTGGACCGCAGTGATGCTGCGGATCATGAAGGCCGATGTCTTCGGTTTTCAGGAATTATGGCATGCCGACAGCCTGACGGCGGCTTTGGCCATGGCCGGGCTCGACAGCGAATACACCGCCATCGCCCCGCCGGGGCATGCGGGGCAAAAGATTGTCTGCGCGGCGGCCGTGCGCTCTGCGATCCTGACCGGGACACCGCGCTGGATCGAGAACTTCCCGGACGATTTCATCCTGAAAAGCGGTGGCGATGACAGCCAGACCGGCGATATCGAGGTGCTGATCGACGCCTTTTCACGCCCCGTCCTGCGCCTGACGATCCAGCCGCATGCGAATGCACCCGAAATCGTGGTCTTCGTCTGCCATTTCAAATCCAAGGGGCCGACCCAGATTTTCCGCGAGGGATGGTACGACAAGGATGTTCATGGCCGCCATTCCGAAGCGATCGGCGGGGCGCTGTCGACGATCCGCCGCACGGCCGAGGCGATGGCGCTGCGCATGATGCTGACCGAAGAAATGAAGAACACCGATACACCCGTCGTCGTGATCGGTGACTGCAATGATGGTCAGCATTCCAACACCCACAACATCCTGACCGGTCAGCCGCGCTTTTTGACAACGCTCTCAAAGGGCGGCGGCGACAACGACCTTTATTCGGCGCAGACCCTTCAGCAGTACCGCAGCGAAAGGGATGTCTACTACACGCATGTCTATCAGGATATGCGCGAGTCGCTCGACCACATCCTTGTCAGTCAGGAATTCTACGACAATTCCCGCAAGCGGATCTGGGCCTTCGACGGGCTGGAGATCGCCAACGATCACCTGAACAGCGACGACCAAAAGGAAAGCGGCACCGGCGATCACGGCGTGGTCCGGGCGCGGTTCGTCTACAACCCCCCCGAGGAGGTGGTGGCATAGTGCAGTCCCGTCCCGGACCTGATCCGGGACCTCCGCCCCCCCACCCCCATCCCCTCCCTACGAGGGGGAGGGGAGCCGCCCGGTTCGAGGCGTGGGTCAGCGGGACAGGTCGTGAATCAGCCGAGCGGTTTCTTGAACCCGGTATGAGAGGGCGTGAATCCGAGATGTTCGTAAAAGCGCCTTGCGTCACGGCGGTCGGCATTCATCGTCAGTTGCATCAGCCCGCAACCGGCGGCGCGGGCGCGGGCCTCGGCATCGGCAAACATCGCGGCCCCGATCCCCTGTCCCCGCAGATCGGTGGCGACACGGACGCTTTCCACCTGCGCCCGCTGCGTGGCGCGCAGCGACAGGCCGGTGATGAAGGTCAGCTGATAGGTGGCGACGATACGACCGCCATCCTCACCGACAACCACCGTATTGCCGCCCTCGGCCCCTATCGCGTCAAAGGCGGCGTAGTAATCCTCCAGCCCCGCCCCTTCGCGTTCCGCGCCAAGCGCATCGTCCCTCAGAAGCGCCACGATTGCCGGCACATCCTCGCGCCGGGCTTCGCGGAACCGGATCATGCCGGAACCACCCCTTTCGCCGCCGCGATGAAGGCACGGATCAGGTCCGCATCCTTGAGCCCCGGCGCGCTTTCCACGCCCGAAGCCACATCAACCTGCCGCGCATTGGTCGACCGGATCGCCAGCGCGACATTGTCAGGCGTCAGCCCACCGGCCAGCATCCACGGCCTGCGCCAGACGCGGCCCAGCAGAAGCGTCCAGTCAAAGGTCAGCCCGTTGCCGCCGGGCAGAACCGCATCCTTGGGTGGTTTGGCATCAATCAGGATCTGGTCGGCCACGTTCTGATAGATATCAAGTGCGGCCAGGTCGGCGCGGTCGGCAATACCGAGCACCTTCATCACCGGCAATCCGTAGCGCGCCTTGACCTCGCTCACCCGTTCGGGGCTTTCGGCACCGTGAAGTTGCAACATATCGAGCGGTACACCGGCGGTGATCGCATCCAGCTCGGCATCGGTAGCATTGACGGTCAGCGCCACCTTGGCCACGCCTGCGGGCACCGTCAGCGCCAGTGAAGCCGCGTCCGGGATGGTGACACTGCGGGGCGATTTCGGGAAGAAGTTGAAACCCAGATATGTCGCCCCCGCCCTTGCGGCGGCGTCGATATGTTCGGGCTCTCTCAGCCCGCAGATTTTCACGCGGATATCCAAATGACCTCTCCGGGATGCAGGTCAGCCGGCCTTGCGGCCCTCAAGCAGCGCCAGGACATCGTCCTCAACCTCGGGCTTTTCCGCCTTGAGGCGGCTCACCTCCCGCTCCAACCGGCCCGCCTCGCGCTTGTGCTGGCTGGCGGCGGCGCGGTGTTTCGCCTCGCGGAACCACTCCCAGACAAAACCGATGCCAAGGCCCGCAACGATACCGGCAAAGATCGCCACGAACAGCGGCAGTTGTACGGACCAGCCGAAACCAAGGAAGCTGTCCAATTCTTCCGGCAACAGCCGGAGCGTCACCAGTTCGCGATTGGCAGAGGCGACCGCGACCAGCGCGATCCCCAGAATGGAAAGAAAGAGAAGGCGGAGCATGCGCATCATGCGCGATCCTTACCCCCCGTTGAGACGGTCCCGCAAGAGCTTTCCGGTCTTGAAGAAGGGAACATGCTTTTCCTCGACCTCAACGGATTCGCCCGTGCGCGGATTGCGGCCGGTGCGGGCATCGCGTTTTTTAACCGAGAACGCGCCGAAGCCACGCAACTCAACCCGATCACCGCGCGCCAATGCTTCGGTGACCTCTTCAAAGATCGTATTCACAATCCTTTCGACGTCCCGCTGAAAAAGGTGCGGGTTCTCTTCGGCAATCTTCTGAATCAACTCCGACCGGATCATTCACAACCCCCCTTGTCGGCCATCCCACCGGCAGCCGCAGATTTTCGTTGAATGAACTATAGGCGCAATCCGCGCGGCGACAAACAGGAAAGCCCTTGGAAAAGCGAGGAATTCCATCGTCTTTGGGGTTCGGGAAGCCGGGAATCGGCACCGAAGCCGACACTGCGGCGCAGCAATCCGGTCTCGACGGGGGTGAGCAGGGTCCGACAACGGGTCTTCCCCTGCGGCGATTCGTTTCCGAAACGGAAACGGCCCCGCCGATGGCGGGGCCGTCCGATTGTCATATCGACAGGCTTACTTGTCGTCCGAACCCTTCAGGGCTGCGCCAAGAATGTCGCCAAGCGATGCGCCCGAGTCGGACGAACCGTATTGCTCCACGGCTTCCTTCTCTTCGGCGATCTCGCGGGCCTTGATCGACAGACCCAGACGGCGGGTCTTGCTGTCGACATTGGTCACGCGGGCATCGACATGATCGCCAACCTGGAAGCGCTCAGGGCGCTGATCGGCGCGGTCGCGGGCAAGGTCCGAACGACGGATGAAGGATTTCATGCCGTTGTATTCGACCTCGATGCCACCATCTTCGATCGCGGTGATCGTGGTGGTGATGACCGAGCCACGCTTCACGCCGTCAACGGCATCCGAGAACGTGTCTTCGCCCAAAGCCTTGACCGAAAGCGAGATACGCTCTTTCTCGACGTCCACTTCGGTGACTGCGGCCTTGACCACGTCGCCCTTGCGGTAGTTCTGGATCGCATCCTCGCCGCGCTGTTCCCAGCTGAGGTCGGAGAGGTGAACCATGCCGTCGATGTCGTTCTCGAGGCCGATGAACAGACCGAATTCGGTGATGTTCTTGACTTCGCCCTCGATCTCGGTGCCGACCGGGTGGCTTTCCGAGAAGACTTCCCACGGGTTGCGCATCGTCTGCTTGAGACCAAGCGACACGCGACGCTTCGCGGTGTCGATCTCCAGCACCATGACGTCGACTTCCTGAGAGGTCGAGACGATCTTGCCCGGATGGACGTTCTTCTTGGTCCAGGACATTTCCGAGACGTGGACAAGGCCCTCGACGCCCGCTTCCAGTTCGACGAATGCACCGTAGTCGGTGATGTTCGTGACACGACCCTTGTGAACCGAACCCAGTGCGAACTTGTCCTCGACCGAATCCCACGGATCGGACTGAAGCTGCTTCATGCCGAGCGAAATGCGGTGGGTTTCCTTGTTGATCTTGATGACCTGGACCTTCACGGTCTCGCCGATCGACAGGATCTCGTTCGGGTGGTTCACGCGGCGCCACGCCATGTCGGTGACATGGAGAAGGCCGTCAACACCGCCAAGGTCAACGAAGGCACCGTATTCGGTGATGTTCTTGACCACGCCGTCGACCGTCTGGCCTTCGGTCAGGTTGCCGATGACTTCCGCACGCTGTTCGGCGCGGCTTTCTTCGAGGATCGCGCGGCGGGAAACCACGATGTTGCCCCGGCGACGGTCCATCTTGAGGATCTGGAACGGCTGTTTCATGCCCATGAGCGGGCCCGCATCGCGGACCGGACGGACATCGACCTGCGAGCCGGGAAGGAACGCAACAGCGCCGCCCAGATCGACAGTGAAGCCACCCTTGACGCGGCCGAAGATGGCGCCGTCGACGCGCTCTTCCGCTGCATAGGCTTTCTCGAGACGGTCCCAGGCCTCTTCGCGGCGGGCTTTCTCGCGCGACAGCACAGCTTCGCCGCGGATGTTCTCGACGCGGTCGAGATAGACCTCAACCTCGTCGCCGACGGCGATTTCGGCGGGCTCACCGGGATTTGCGAATTCCTTGAGATCGACGCGGCCTTCCATCTTGTAGCCGACATCGATGATGGCCTGGCCCGCTTCGATGGCGATGACCTTGCCTTTGACAACCGAGCCCTCTTCGGGGGTGTCGATCTCGAAGCTTTCTTTAAGGAGGGCTTCGAATTCCTCCATGGTCGCTTTAGCGCACATGCGTGTTCAGTTCCTTTATCTACATGTTTCTGGCCATGCGGTTGGCTCCGCCGGTCTTTGATGGGTCTCGCC
>NZ_JBARVQ010000493.1:0-5067 GCF_049646345.1 Albidovulum sp.
CTGTAATAGCCCCAGCTGGAAAGACGCGACTGAATCGCCCGCCGCTCATAGACCGGCAACCGGTTGAAGGCCTGCGCGGCGGGGGTGGAATAGACGCCCGACTGATAGGTCGGCTGGTAGCGCGGCTCCTGGTAACGCGGTTCCTGATAGCGGGCCTTCTGGGAACGGGTCTTGCGCGGTGCCTTGTACTGCGGCTGATAGGTCCGCTGGACCGGGGCCGCCTGCGCCTGGCGCTTCTTGTTGTTGTTGAGGATCACGGCACCGGCGATCGCGGCGACTGTGGCACCAAGCAGCAGGTTCTGTTCCTTTTCGCTCCAGGCATTGGCGGGAACGGCGCTGGCCGAAATCATCGAAAGGGACGCGACGGCGGCGATGGCGGTATTGCGGATGTTGAGCAGCATGGTTTGCACTCCTGGCTGAATGTTTGCTGCCACCGATAGAAGCGTCGGTGGGTATGATAGGCAAAATCAGGGATGTGTTAGCCGATAACCGGCCAAGCGGACCGCGATCCGCGTGGCGTCTTTCATGGGGCAAGCCTTTGTTTTCGATCCGGGATTCGCAGAGTGTCAGAAACCTGCGCGGATCCAGTCAGAATAGTCGGCCGATACCGGAACCCGCTTCGCGCGTTCTGTGACCGCGGCCCGGCTGCGGCGTTCGGCCATCGAAATATCGTCCGCAAGCCCGCCGATCTCATCAAGGTAGTCCGGCAGCTGCCCCGATTTCACCAGCCGGATATCAAGCGGCATGTCCGGCTGAACAAGCGTGGCAAGCTGATAGACCGTCGTCGTACAGTTATCCGTGAGCGTGTTGTAGAAGGCCGGATTTTCGTCCAGCGCATTGCCGAAATCGAGATAGGTCAGGAACATCTTCCGCATCCGTTCGTGATCCAGCTTGACTGGATAGACGCGGACATCTTCACCCCGGTGATTGGTGCGCAGCTTGACGATATCGCTTTCCTCGGCCGCGATCAGCACCAGTTCGAACTTGCGGAAGAAGCCGCCGAGGATCTCGAACTCCTCATCCGCCTCGCGCCGGATCTCGACCGAGAAGACCACGCGCTGGCCATCGGTAAAGCCGAAGCTGACCAGAAGATGGGCAATGTCGGGATTGTCCCAGACCGAGGTGAACATATCGATGCTGTCGAGCCTGGTCAGGTCGTAGTGGCGCGTAACCCAGTGTTCCTTGGCCGTATCACGATCCTGCCAGTCAAAGGCGCGGACATTGTGCAGGGTCACGGCATCGCCATCGATCTCGGCGGTGACGCCGTGGGCGACATCGGCAGCCCAGTGGCGGTCGTCTCTCGGCTCGATGGTCTGATACCAGCCCCCCGCGGCAAGCAGGATGACGGCGAAAGCGGCCCACCCTGCCCGCCGCGACCGGCAGCGCAGTGCAAGGGCTGCCAACGCGACGAGCGCCAGAAGCGTTTCGAAAAGTACGAGCGCTGCGCCGGACAAATGCACCCACATGGCTGCCCCGGCCAGGCCGGTCGCAGTGATGAGGATGAGGCCGAAAGCGGCGTGGCCCAGGAATTTTGCGATCCTGCGGCGGCGGGTTGGTGTGCTGGTCATGGCCATACCTCCTGAATAAGGGCGCCGCCGGGCGGACCCGGCGGCGGTGGGGTTCAGTTGTTCGTGGTGGCTTCCATCAGGATCCGTTCGGTACGGGCTTCATCCAGCTTGTTGTGCAGGCGCTGGGTTTCCTCGCTGTCCCGGAACGACTTGGTGATAGAGACCGTCGCCGAAACAAGCATCAGCGCGGCCATGGCGTAAAAGCCCTTTGCGGCAAAGCTGGCTTCCAGAAAGTAGATACCCCCTGCCATCATCACGGCAGAGACGCCGAAATTGATATAGTTGAAGAAGTTGAAGGCTGCGGTGGCTTTCTGCGGGATGTAGTCGGTCATGGTCTTTCTCCTGCTTTGATTGGCTTGAGCATCGTTCATAAGTTTGATGTAGATCATTCATGAACATCGTTCAAGGTAAAAATGAACAATGTTCAGGAAACAGTGTGAAGCCAATACAGAAACAATCCGCGCGACCGGAAAACGAAAAGGGCGGCGCACATGATGTGCCCCGCCCGATCCGGTCGACTGTCGGTCTGATCAGACTGACAGACAGATGTACTTCATTTCCAGATAATCCTCGACCCCGTGATGGCTGCCCTCACGGCCAAGGCCGGACTGCTTGACACCGCCGAAGGGCGCGACCTCGGTCGAGATCAGGCCGGTATTGACGCCGACCATGCCGTATTCCAGCCCCTCCTGCACCCGCGTGATGCGGCCGATATCGCGGGCGTAGAAGTAAGAGGCGAGACCGAAGATCGTGGCATTGGCAAGCTCGATCACCTCTTCCTCGGTGTCGAACTTGAACAACGGCGCGAGCGGGCCGAAGGTTTCCTCGGTCGAGACCTTCATCGCGGGCGTGATGCCGGTGACGACGGTCGGCTCAAAGAAGGTGCCGCCAAGCACATGGCGCTTGCCACCGGTGACGATCTTGCCGCCACCCGCCAACGCGTCGGCGATATGCTCCTCGACCTTCTCGACAGCGGATGCGTTGATCAACGGGCCGGTGGTGACGCCCTCTTTCAACCCGTCGCCGACATTCAGCTTGGCAACCGCCGCCGCCAGTTTCTCGGCGAAGGCGTCATAGACACCCGCCTGCACATAGATGCGGTTGGCGCAGACACAGGTCTGACCGTTGTTGCGGAACTTGGAAATCATCGCGCCCTCGACCGCCTTATCAAGGTCGGCGTCGTCAAAGACGATGAAGGGCGCGTTGCCGCCAAGCTCCATCGAGCATTTCATGACCTGATCGGCGGCCTGACGCAGCAGGATGCGCCCCACTTCGGTCGAACCGGTAAAGGTCAGCTTGCGCACCGCGTGGTTTTCGCAGAATTCCTTGCCGATGGCCGAGGATTTCTTCGAGGTAATGACCGAGAAGACACCGGCAGGAACGCCCGCGCGTTCGGCTAGAACCGCCATCGCGAGTGCCGAGAGCGGCGTTTCAGCGGCAGGACGCGCGACGAAACCGCAACCCACGGCAAGGGCTGGCCCTGCCTTGCGGGTGATCATCGCATTGGGAAAGTTCCAGGGCGTGATCGAGGCCGCGACCCCGATCGGCTGCTTGATCACGGTGATGCGCTTGTCGCGCTGGTGGCCGGGGATCGTCTCGCCGTAGATGCGCTTGGCTTCTTCGGCGAACCATTCAAGGAAGGACGCGCCATAAACGACCTCGCCCTTGGATTCAGCCAGCGGCTTGCCCATCTCGGCGGTCAGGATCGCGGCCAGATCATCGGCATTCTCGACCATCAGGTCATACCATTTGCGCAGCACGGCCGCACGTTCCTTACCGGTGCGCGCAGCCCATTCGTGGCGCGCCGTATCGGCGGCAGCAATGGCGCGGGCGGTCTCGGCGCGGTCAAGATCGGGCACGGAGCAGATCACATCGCCACGGGCGGGGTTGATCACCTCGAAGGTCGCGCCATCATCGGCGTCAATCCATTCGCCAGCCACATAGGCCTTGGTCGCCAGAAGCGTCGGATCCTTCAGAAGGGCGCGGAGGTCGGTGACGGAATCGAGCATTGGAATCTCCTTTCTCAGAACCGGCCGGGCCGGGACGGTCGTTGTTATGCCCGCCGGGGGGCGGATTGCAAACTTAAAATATTCATCACGTGCAGAAAATTTTTATCGCAATATGTCCTCAACGTCGATACGCGACCGCCGTTGCAAAAGCCGCCAAAGCGCGCGATGCATGGCAGAGGGGAGGCCATCATGCGCTATGACGATGCCTTTGCGAACGGCAAATATATCGAAGGGGCCGAGGCCTATCCGCCCCACTGGGCCGACAAGGCCGCGCAGTTCCGTGAGGCATTGGGCGCGCGGGCCCGGCTGAGCCTGCCCTATGGAAAGGGCCCACGGAACTGGTTCGACCTTTTCCTGCCCGAGGGCGAGCCCGAGGGGCTTCTGATCTTCATTCATGGCGGCTATTGGCGCGCTTTCGGCCCACGCGACTTCTCGCATTTGGCCGCCGGGGCTGCCCTGCGCGGCTGGGCCTGTGCGATGCCAGCCTATACTCTGGCCCCCGGCGCACGGATCAGCGCTATCACCGCAGAGATTGCCGCAAGTCTGCCGGTCATCGCGGCAGAGGTCGCGGGCCCCATCGTCCTGACCGGCCATTCCGCAGGCGGACATCTGGCGGCACGCATGGTCTGCCGCGACATCGCGCTGCCGGGTGAGATAGCCGCACGCATAGCCCGCTCGGTTCCGATCTCACCCCTGACCGATCTGCGCCCGCTGATCGAGACGGCGATGAACGACGATTTCCGGCTCGACCGCGCCGAGGCGGTGGCGGAAAGCCCCGCCCTCCTGACGTACCGTTCCGGTGTTTCGATCCATGTCTGGGTCGGCGGCGCCGAACGCCCCGCCTTCCTCGATCAGGCCAGACGGCTTGGCAATGCATGGGCCTGTCCGGTGACGGTGGATGCAGGACGGCACCATTTCGATGTGATCGAGGGGCTGGAGGGGTCGGACACAGCACTGATGTCGGCACTACTCGGTTAGTCCCCCTCCCCACAAGGGCGAGGGAAGCTGCCCGGCCGATCCGCGATCCGAGTATCTGCCTTGTCGGTGCAACCCGCAGCACCTTAATTTGAAATGGGCCCAGATTATCGCTGCACGAACGCTCTGCTAGACACCTGGACAGAGTTTCCCGCAGGGTCTTTGGCGTTGGCAAAGACGTAGCCGTCTGCCTGATGAATCTTACCGAACTTCAGCCCTTTGCCACGAGCGGCTTCGCAAAAGGCCACGACGTCTTCGACATCAAACACGAGCTTCACGAGAGCCTGCCCCTCCTTTTGCCTGACGGATGCAGGATGCAAAAGGATCGAAACACCGGCGGCCTGGGGTTTCAACTCGAGGATGCGATCACCTTTGGCGCGGGAAATCGAAAAGCCAAAGTGCTTGGTGTAAAACTCCGCCATTTGCGCGGTCTTTTTAGTGTAGATCACTATTCGCCCGAGTGGTGTGGTCATTGCTGCGGCCGTTGGGCAATTTCGATTGGGAAGGCATAACAG
>NZ_JBARVQ010000494.1:0-11139 GCF_049646345.1 Albidovulum sp.
GTCATCGCCTGCCCGTCGAAGCGGAAATGCAGCACCTGGCTGCGGTCGATCCGGCCACCTTGTGTCAGGCGGAAGGTTTGCGTCATTCGCCCACCTCCGGAAAGCGGTGGCTCTGGATGTCGCGTATGACCTCGATCCAGCATTCGCAACCGGCATGGTGGTACCACAACTCGCGCACTGGCCCTTCCGACAGTGTTGGCAGGTGCACCGCCCGGTGCCACGCGGCCACGTCGCCGCTGCCATCAAGTGGTGGCAACACACGCGCGGGGCCGCCATAGGCGAATTCCGCCTCGTCTCTCTCGCCGCAGTGGGGGCAGGGGATCAAGAGCATCGGGGCCTCAGTGCAACCATGGATAGGGGCCGATCCCGGCATCGTCGATCAGCGCACCGGTCGCGAACCGATCAAGCGCGAAGGGGGCCACCAGATCCGGCAGATGCCCGGTTGCCAGATGTTCGGCCATCGCCCAGCCCACGGCGGGGGTCGCCTTGAACCCGGCATAGCCCCAGCCCGCATTGATCAGAAGCCCCTCAATGGGCGCCAGACCCATGATCGCATTGCCGTCCATCGGGATATCGGCGGTGCCCGACCAATGCCGCATCAGACGCAGCCGCGAGAGATAGGGAAAGATCTGGACCGCGCGGGCCAGTACATCCTCCAGCCGCGCGAAAGATCCCCGCCGCGCCTGAGAGACATAGCCATCCGTCGCACCGCCAAGCACGAACTCGCCCTTTGCGGTCTGGCTGACATAACAAAGCCCGGCATTGTAGTTGACCACGCAATCAAGCGCCGGTTTGACCGGCTCGGTGACGCAGGCCTGAACGTTGATCGGCAGCAAAGGCAGTTCCAGCCCGGCCAGCCCCGCGACCCTGGCTGATTGTCCTGCGACCGAGACCATCGCCTGCCCGCAGGCGATGTCGCCCAGCGGTGTCCTGACGCCCGTCAGCCTACCGCCCTGAATGTCAAAGCCGGTGACCGGGCAGTTCTGGATCACATGCACCCCGGCAGCGGCCACCTTGCGGGCAAAGCCCCAGGCAACCGCGTCATGGCGCACGACCCCGCCCGCCTCTTGCAGCAGCGCCCCGGCGATGGGATAGCGCCCGCTGGCGCCAAGATTAAGGCCCGGAACCCGTTCGGCCAACGCCCCGGGCGTCAGGACCGTCGCATCCGCCCCGCCCAGACGCATCGCATTGGCGCGGAGGGTGAAATGCTCCAGCTCGCCATCCGAATGGGCCAGATCGACATAGCCGCGCGGCGAATACATCAGGTTGAAGTTCAGATCCTGCGCAAGATCGGCCCAAAGCTTCAGCGCGAAGTTCTTCAGCGCGAAACTTGCGGGCAGAAGGTAGTCGGAACGCACGATGGTGGTGTTGCGCGCGGTATTGCCGCCGCCGATCCAGCCTGCCTCCAGCACTGCGACATTGCAGATGCCGTGATTGGCGACAAGGTAATGTGCCGTGGCCAGCCCATGGCCGCCGCCGCCGATGATGACGATATCGTAACTCGGGCGCGGCGAAACCGGCGCCACGATCGGTGGCCAGCGGCGATTGCCGCTGAGCGCGTTCATGGCGAGGGTGATCCCTGAATAGCGCATTCCGGCCCCTGGGTTCGGCATTCCAACTGTGATCACAGATACTGAACTGCCGCATCTGAAGCAAGCGGGATATTCGCGCTTGATCTGTGATCTCAGATCGGTGAATGCTGCTGGAATGATCCATGGGGAAAGTGCCGTCATGATGCCCGATCCATCAAGTGCTGCCTTTGAACTGGGGGTGCGGAACCTTCTGTTGATATGCGCCGGGGCCCGGCCGGGTGACCGGGTGCTGCTGGTCGGCGAATCCGGCCCATCGCCCTATTTTGAGCCGGGGCTCTGTGACGCGGTCGCAGGTGTGGCGCGGCACCTTGGCATGACGGCCGAGGTGGTGATCGAACCGCCGGTCGCCGATGCCGACCATTTCCCTGCGGCGGTTCGCGAGGCGATGACGCGCACCGACCGGACAATCTTTTTCTCGCGGCTCGGCGATCAGGTGCGTTTCGCGCTGGGCCCCGGGCAGAGCCCGGCGGTCATGACCTATACGCTGTCGCAGAAATATCTGGGCCACGCCTTTGCCACAGCGGATTTCGCGGCGATGAAGGCGATGCATGACGCGCTTCTGGACCTGATCCTTGGCGCGGAAAGCTACCGGATCAGCGGCGCTTGCGGCACCGATCTGACCGGGCGGGTGCGCAAGGGTCGCAAGGATGCGGTGGCCGATTTCGCGCTGGAGCTTTTCCCGGTGATGATCTTTCCGCCGGTCGTCTGCGATGATCTGAACGGTGTGCTGGTGATCCAGCATTTCGTCTCGTCCTCCTCGACGCGGGCCTATGATGACAGCGTTCTGATCCTCGACGCCCCGATCCGCGTGACAGTCGAGAAGTCGCGCATGACGGCGTTTGAGGGGCCGGAAGGACTGGTCACCCGGCTGAAAAGCCAGCTTGAGCGGGCCGCAGGCCTGACCGGCGGCGACCCCTGGGCAATCAATTCCTGGCATACCGGCATCAACCCCAACACGTTTTTCGAGGGTGATCCCTACGCCGATCTCGAACTTTGGGGCACGGTCGCCTATGGCTCTCCGCGCTATACGCATCTTCATGCGGCGGGCAGGGATCCGGGCGATGCGGCCTTTCATCTGATGGATGCGACGATCAGCTTTGATGGCAAGGCGGTCTGGGACCGTGGGCGTTTCGTGTTTCTCGACCGGCCCGAGATTCAGGCCTTGATCGCGCCCGAGCACCGCGCCAGCCTCAACGCATCGGTTCTGCAAACCATCGGCATGTGACGGAGAGTGATTTGGCGGATAACAAGAGTGCTGTGGCCTGGGTCGCGGTCATCGGCGACGCGCAGGCCTCCGGCGATTTGGCCATGGCCTATGATGCCGTGCGCGGCGCGGATGGACGGGTCGAGAACCTTTACCTTGCGATGTCGCAGACACCCCGGGCGATCATCGCGGCCGATGATCACTACCGCGCGGTGCTGCACAACCCCGACAACCCGCTGGACGACTGGCTGGCAGAGTTTGCGGGAACCTTCGTGGCGATCCTTTGCGGGTCGGACTATGCTGCGCTGAACCATGGCGAGAATTTCCGCCTGTATCTGGGCGAAGATGCAAGCGCGGCGGCATGGCTGGCCGCATTGCGCGATGGCAATTGGCGCGATGTTCTTGAGGGCAGGGCGCTGGCGGTCGCGGAATTCACCGAAAAGCTGTCGCTTCGCCCGGCAGAGATGGATGAGGCCGATATCGCGGCACTGCGCGTCGCCGGTTTCGATGACAAGGCGATTTCCTACCTTGTCCAGATTGTCGCCTCCTTTGCCTATTGGGCGCGGATGATCAATGCGCTGGGCACCCGGCAGGAAGGGCCGGTCGGGTTGTCGGAAGATGTCATCCGTGCCCGGCGCGGGCCTTGCTGAGTTCTTCCGCATGCAGGGCAAGGATGCGCCGCACGGCCGGGCGTTCCAGCAGCGCCGCGCGCTGGCGCGCCAGATTGGGATAGGCCGCGATCCCTTCGGGGAAAATAACATCCCAGACCGCTTGCAGGGCCAGAATGTAATCGGGCACCGTTGGTGTCGTGCCAAAGAAATACGGGCCCCCGGCCAGTGCCGCGTCAAGCGTCGCATAGACCTTGCGCAACCGCAGCATTGAGGCGGATTTGAGTGCTGCCTGCCGGTCCGGCTCTGCGTGGTAAAACTCCGGATGGAACTGGATGATCACATCCGGTTGCAGGGTCGAGGCCAGATAGTGAAACCATTGCAGGAACAGCCCCCGGCGCGGATCGTCGGGCGGAATGGCCAACCCCGCCTCGGGATGGCGCTCGGCAATGTAAAGCGCCACTGCGCCGGTCTCGAATAGGGTGCCGTCGGGCCCGTCAAGCGCGGGGGTACGGCAATGCGGGCTGGCGGCCAGAAAGGCCGGGTCGGGCGTTTCGGTGAAAAGCTGCACCCAATGGACGGTGTAATCGGCGCCCACCTCCTCCAGCACGGCATGGGCTGACATCGCATAGGTGTCGGGGGCACAGAAAAGCGTATAGGCCGCCATGTCAGGCATCCTCCACGAGGGATTGCAGCTTGCTGCGCATTGTATCGCGGTAAGGCCACGCCCCAAATGGCCGCATGGCCCCTGCAACGCGCTGGTTCCCTGCCTGTCCCATTCCCGGCCCCGGAGCAAATTCCGGGCGGGCCGGATCGCTCCGGCCCGTCCCGTCAGCGTGACAGATCAGCCGTCGATCCAGGCCGTGCGCTGGCCCTGATAGAAGCCGAGCGGGCCCGAGCCATGCGGCGCGATGCCCTGAACCTCATTACGCGCGGCATCGACGAAGTTACGGAAGCCGAGTGTGGCATGACCACCATCCTCGTGCAGCATCATCTGCATTTCGTCATACATCTCTTTGCGCTTGGCGAAATCGGTGACCGAGCGCGCCTCAACCATCAGCTTGTCGAAATGGCCGTCGTTCCATTTCGTTTCGTTCCAGTCGGAGGTGCTGGCAAAGGCGATGCCGAAGATCAGATCCGGCACCGGCCGCGGATCCCAGCCCGAGGTGATGATTGGTTTCTGGATCCAGACGGCAGACCAGAAACTGTCGGCGGGCGGGTTGATGACGTTGAAGTTCAGGCCGCCCGCAGCGGCGCTTTGTTGCAAATGCTGAGCCGCAGCAAGTGAACCGGTGCCAGCTACATCCGACCCGTAAAGGTCGATGGGTGTGTTTTCCAGCCCCGCCTTCTTGATATGAAAGCGGACCTTGTCGGGATCATATTCGCGCTGCGGGATATTGGCGTTGTAATAGGGATCGATCGGCGCGATCGGATGATCGTTGCCAACCGAGCCGAGGCCCTTGAGCACGTTGTCGCGAATGCCTTCGCGGTCAATAGCATATTTCACCGCCATTCGGAAATCGGCATTATCCGTCGGCTCGCGGTCCATCATCATCGCGAGGTTCAGGAAGGCCCCGCTTGGTGCGTTGATGACCTGGGCCACGCCGCTGTTCTCGATCAGTCTGGTCGCCTTCTGGTCAAGTTGCAGCAGCACGTTGATATCGCCCGCGATCAGCGCGTTGATCCGTGCGGTATTGTCGCCGATGCCGATGAATTCCAGCTCATCGACATAGGGGCCGTCATCGGCCCAGTAGTTTTCGTTGCGCGCGAAAACATAGCGGCTGCCGGGCGTGAACTCGGCCACCTTGAAGGGCCCGATGCCGGGGAACTGGCCGGTGAAATCCTCAAGCCCGTTCTTGGTGACATGAACGCGGGTGTCCGACAGGATCATCGGGAAATCGGCATTGGGTGCGGCCAGATTGAAGCGCACCTGATGCTCGGCCAGCTTCTCTATACTGGCGATCTGGCTCATATAGGATTTGGCTGGCGATTCCGTGCCTTCGCGGAAATGCCGGTTCATCGAATAGATCACATCATCGGCACCAAAGTCCGACCCGTCGTGGAAGGTCACGCCCTCGCGCAGGTTGAAGACCCAGGACGAGGCATCCTCATTCGCTTCCCAGGATGTGGCAAGCCATGGCATGGGCTGCAGGTCGGGGCCGCGATTGACCAGATTGTCATGCACCGAATAGCCCATCTGGATATTCGAGGTGCTGTAGTATTTCGTCGGGTCAAGGTTGTCTTGCGCCTGCGCCGCTTCCGCCCCGATCACCAGCCTGCCGCCGGTCTTCGGTGTGGCCGCACGGGCGCGCTTTGCGGTAAGCCCGTTGATCAGCGTCGCCGATGCACCTGCCGCCGCAAGGGTGCCCATGAACCGGCGGCGGGAGATTCGGTTCTTCACATATTGCTGGAACATATAGGCGTTGAACTTGTCGTCTGACATGCGTTTCCTCCACTGTGGTCCCGGATGCAGATGGCCAAGGTCATTTGCTGCGGGGGTGTTATTGCGGTAACTGTGATCACAGACTGACGTCAGAATCAACGCTTTTGTCCAGACATGTTGTTCAATTCTCCTGCCGGGCCGCTCCGTATCGCAAGAGGTTGGCCAGCGGGCGCGAATTGAGATAGCACTCATAGGTAGATTGGATGAATTTTCGATGGATCAGAAAACCGAAACGGCCCCACCCCCGCCCAAGACCCTCAGCGCGACGGTCTATGAGGATCTGCGGTCGCGCATGATCATCGGCAAGCTGCTGCCCGGCGACACGATCTCGATCCGCACCCTCGCGGCGGAACATGGGATGAGCGCCATGCCGGTGCGCGAGGCGTTAAAGCAGCTGGCGCTTGAAAAGGCGCTGAGTGGTGCGGCGAAGCGGGCCTACCGGGTGCCGGATCTGACCCGCAATCAGGCTGCGAACCTGTTCCAGATCCGCGCCGTGCTGGAAGGGGGGGCGGCCGAGTCGGCTGCGCAGAACCTGTCGCCGCGCGATCTGGATGCGCTGCGCAAGTGGACGCGGCAGATGGATGCCGCATGGGAAGCACGGGATGCGTCAAAGTTCCTTGCCGCGAATTTCCGGTTCCACTCGCTCATCTACAGCCGGGCAAAAAACGAAGAGCTGTTCGACCTGATCGAAAATCTGCTGGTTCGGACCGGTCCGTGGCTGGCGCAGGGCATCCTGTCGCTGACCAGCCCGGATGACTGGCTGGGCGAGCATGACGCGATCATAGCGGCGCTTGAGGCGCGGGATGCGGCCCGCGCCCGCGCCCGTATCGAAGAAGATGCCCGTTGGGGGATGACCTTCTTTCAGGGCTGAGCCCGGCGGGCAAGCCGCGGCAATCAAGGCTTGCAATACGTGGAAATCTGTGATCACAGTTTTGTCTAGACATAACACTCTGCGGCTATCGGGGGGCGGCGCTGATCCATGAACATCACCGAGATTCTCGCGCGACGTCTGGTGATCGGTCTGGCAACATTGCTGTTCGTGTCGATCCTGGTCTTTGTCGGAACCGAGATTCTGCCGGGCGATGTCGCGAATGCCATTCTTGGGCGCGGTGCCACGCCGGAACTTGTGGCCCAGGTCCGCGAGAGGCTGGGCCTCGATGAGCCGCTGGTGGTGCGTTATTGGGTCTGGCTGACGCGGACCCTTACCGGCGACCTTGGCGCATCGCTTGCGAATGGCGCCGATATTTCGACCGAGATTGCCCGGCGCGGCATGAACACCGTCATTCTGTCGGTTTCGACGGCGCTGGTCGCGGTCCCGCTTGCGGTGACGCTGGGCCTTGTTGCGGCAACGCGCCCCGGCGGGCGGATCGACCGGCTGATCTCGGGCACCTCGCTGGCGCTGATCTCGTTTCCCGATTTCCTTGTCGCCGTGGCACTGGTGACGCTTTTCGCGGTGAAACTCGGCTGGCTGCCGGCCATTGCCTCGATCCGCCCGTCCTATGAGTTCCTCGACTGGGTGCGCATCCTGATCCTGCCGGTTACGGCGCTGGTCTTCACGATCCTCGCGCATATGGTGCGGATGACGCGGTCGGCGGTCCTGAACGTGTTGTCGAGCCCGGCCATCGAAATGGCGATCCTGAAAGGCGTGCCACGGCGGCGGCTTCTGGTGCGCCACGCGCTGCCCAACGCTTTCGGTCCGATCATCAATGTTATCGCATTGAACCTCGCCTATCTCGTCTCGGGTGTCGTGGTGATCGAGACGCTGTTCAACTTCCCCGGCCTTGGCCGCTACATGGTCGAGGCGGTCACCAACCGCGATGTGCCCATCGTTCAGGCCTGCGCAATGATCTTCTGCTCGGTCTATGTGCTTTTGAACCTTGCCGCCGATATCCTGTCGATCATCGCCAATCCGCGCGTGAGGTACCCCAAATGAGCGCGGATGCGACCGGGTGGCGCCATGAGCTGCGCGAGGCGATCTCTGATCTGACGCCGGGTGTCACCCTGGCCATCCTCTTTCTGCTGATCGTCGCAATCGCCGGGATGTTCGCCCCCTGGATCGCGCCCTACGGCGAGGGCCAGATTCTGACCAATGAAAGCTTTGAAGGCCCGTCGGCGGCACTTTGGCTTGGCAGCGATTACCTCGGCCGCGATGTGCTGTCGCGGCTGATCTACGGGGTGCGGGTGACGCTGTATCTGGCCCTGATCATCACGCTTTTGTCCTTCTCGTTCGGCGTGACGCTCGGGTTTCTTGCGGCCGCGTTCGGTGGCCGGACCGACATGATCATGAGCCGCCTCAACGATGCGATGCTGTCCTTTCCGGCGCTGATGCTGGCGCTCATAGTGATCAACTCGCTCGGCTCGTCCTTTCCGGTCCTGATCATCACCATCGCCTTTATCGACATGACGCGGGTCTTCCGGGTGGCGCGGGCGCTGGCCACCGACATCATGGTGATGGATTACGTCGAGGCCGCCGTGGTGCGCGGCGAAGGCAAGGGCTGGATCATCTGGCATGAGGCCTTGCCGAATGCCCTGACGCCGCTTGCCGCCGAATTCGGCATCCGCTTCACCTATGCGATCCTCTTCATCTCGGCGCTTTCCTTCCTTGGCCTCGGCGTCCAGCCGCCGCAGTCGGACCTTGGCGTGATGGTGAAGGAAAACATGCAGGCCCTGCTTTATGGCGCCTATACAACGCTTTACCCGGCCCTCGGGATCGCCGCGATTGCCGTTTCGATGAACATCTTCGTCGACTGGCTGTTGCAGCGCTCAAGCGCCAAGCTGCCGGATGAGATCTGATATGACCGAGCCGCTTCTTACCGTCAGCAATCTGACCGTCGCCGCCCGCGACAAGAAGGGGCGCGAGACGGTCATCGTCGATGACATCTCCTTCGACGTCCGCCCGGGTGAGGTTATCGCCCTGATTGGCGAAAGCGGTTCGGGCAAGACCACGATTTCGCTGGGCTGCATGGGCTATTCGCGCCCCGGCTGCCATATCATTGGTGGTGCAGTGCATCTGGGCGGGCAAAGTGTCCTTGACCAGTCGCTGCCCGAATTGCAGCACCTGCGCGGCAAGGACATCACCTATGTCGCGCAAAGTGCGGCCGCCTCGTTCAACGCCGCGATGCGGATCGACGATCAGGTCACCGAAATCCCCGTCATCTCGGGCACGATGAGCCGGGAAGAGGCGTTGGAAAAGGCACGCGGGCTTTATGCGGCGCTGGAACTGCCGGACCCCGACACCATCGGCCAGCGCTTTCCGCATCAGGTTTCGGGCGGGCAGTTGCAGCGGCTGATGGCGGCGATGGCAATGATCTCGGACCCGCGCCTTCTGATCCTGGATGAGCCCACCACCGCGCTGGATGTGACGACCCAGATCGAGGTGCTTTATTCCTTCAAGAAACTGATCCACGACAACCGGACTGCCGCGATCTATGTCACCCATGACCTGTCGCTGGTGGCCCAGATCGCCGACCACATCCTTGTGTTGCGCGACGGCAAGATGGTCGAATATGGCCCGACCGAGGAAATCATCCGTGCCCCCCGCGAAGACTACACCAGGGCCTTGATGGCCGCCGCCCATGTCATGCCCGAGGAAATCGCCTCGCCCGAGGCCATCACCGGCAAGGAAGCGCCGCTTTTGAGCGTCGCGGGCGTGACGGCGGGCTATGGGCCGGGCCAGCAGATCATCGCCCTGCGCAACATCGACATTGCGATTGAACGCGGCGAAACCGTGGGGGTGATCGGTGAAAGCGGTTCGGGCAAGACCACGCTGGGGCGCATCATCTCGGGCCTGATGGCGCCCAAGGCGGGCCGGGTGCTGCTTGAGGGCAAGCCTCTGGCAGGGCGGGTTGGGCAGCGGTCGCGCGATGAATTGCGCCAGATCCAGTTCGCCTTCCAGATGGCCGATGTGGCGTTGAACCCGCGCCAGCGGATCGGCAAGATCCTTGGCCGCCCGATGCGCTTTTACCGCGGCCTTGACCAGCGCGAGGCCGAGCGTGAGGTGGCGCGGCTTCTGGAACGGGTGGAACTGCCCACATCCTTCGCGCAGCGCTTCCCGCCCGAGCTGTCCGGCGGCCAGCGCCAGCGCATCAACCTTGCCCGCGCCCTGGCGGCTGAACCGAAGCTGATCATCTGCGATGAGATTACCTCGGCACTTGATACCATCGTCGCCCAACAGATCCTTGATCTGCTGGCATCATTGCAGGATGAACTTGGGCTCAGCTACATGTTCATCACCCATGACATCGCCACGGTGGCCCGCATCGCCGACCGGATCGCGGTAATGCGCCTTGGCCGGATCGTGCAGCAGGGCCCGGTGGATGAGGTGCTGACACCGCCCTGCCACGAATACACGCAACTTTTGCTGAATTCGGTTCCCGAAATGCGCACCGACTGGCTTGATCAGGCGGTGGTCGAGCGGCGCGATCTGGTCGCGGCCCTTGGCCGGGCCGAAGCCATCTGAAAAAACGAAATACCAAGCGGACAGGACAAGATGAAGACAACGGCGCGGGTTGTGGTGATCGGGGGCGGCGTTGTCGGCTGCTCGGTGCTCTATCATCTGGCGAAGATGGGCTGGACCGATGTGATGCTGCTGGAGCGGCAGGAGCTGACATCAGGGTCAAGCTGGCATGCGGCGGGTGGGCTTTTCACCGTGGTGCGCCCCAATGCCTCGGCCGAGATGCACCGCTACACCTTCCAGATCTACCGCGATCTGGAACAGGAAAGCGGTCAGGCCTGCGGCTTTCACTATACCGGCGGGATCAATATCTGCCGCACACAGGATGAGATCGACAGTAACGCGATGCTGCAAAGTGCCTGCCGCCGTCTTGGGATCGAAAGCCATTTCATCTCGCTGGAAGAAGCAAAGGAGCGCTGCCCGGTGCTGGACACCAGCCATATGGTCGGCGCGCTGTGGGAGGTGGAGGGCGGCCATGTCGATCCGGCCTCGGCCACGCAGGCCTTCGCCGCCGCCGCCCGCAAGCTGGGTGCGGCGATCCACCGCCACACGCCGGTCACCGCCACCCGTCAGCGCGCCGATGGCACATGGGATGTGGAAACCGCGCAAGGCACCATCCATGCCGAATATGTGGTTAATGCCGCAGGCCTTTGGGGCCGCGAGGTGGCGCGTCTTGCCGGGATCGAACTGCCACTGATGCCGGTTGAACACCACTATCTGGTGACCGAAACCCTGCCCGAGATTGCGGGCCTTGGCTTTGAACTGCCGCAGATCAACGACAATGAAACCGGCTGTTATGCGCGCCAGGAAGGGCAGGGCCTTCTGCTTGGCGCTTATGA
>NZ_JBARVQ010000495.1:0-1790 GCF_049646345.1 Albidovulum sp.
AGCTGGCACTGATCACCCCGGATGAAGTGGTCGCGGCAGTGAAAAAAGTCACCTATCGCTGAGGAGGCAGAGACATGGCAACCGAAATTCTGATGCCCGCGCTGTCGCCGACGATGGAAGAAGGCACGCTCGCGAAATGGCTGGTGAAGGAGGGCGACACCGTCTCCTCCGGCGATATCCTGGCCGAGATCGAGACCGACAAGGCGACGATGGAATTCGAGGCGGTCGATGAAGGCATCATGGGCCTCATCCTGATCGCCGAAGGCACGGCGGGAGTGAAGGTCAACACGCCCATCGCCGTTCTCATCGAGGAAGGCGAAAGCGCCGATGCCGCGCCCACCGCAGTCCCGGCCCCCGCGCCGGGACCTCAGGCCACCCCGGCACCGGCGGCTGCGGTATCGGCCCCAACTCCCGCCGCAACCCCGGCTCCGGCGGCACCGAAAGCCGACGGTAAACGGATCATCGCCTCGCCGCTGGCCCGGCGTCTGGCCAAGGAAAAGGGTATCGACATCGCGACACTGACCGGTACCGGCCCGCATGGCCGGATCGTCAAAGTGGATGTCGAAGGGGCAAGCGCTGCGCCAAAAACCGCATCGGCCCCGGCAGCCACACCCGCGGCGGCACCGACCGCTGCGCCCGCTGGTCCGTCGTCCGATATGGTCGCACGGATGTATGAAGGCCGGGACTACGAAGAAGTGCCGCTCGACGGCATGCGCAAGACCATCGCCGTACGGCTGACCGAGGCCAAGCAGACGATCCCGCATTTCTACCTGCGCCGCGAGGTGCAGCTCGATGCGCTGATGGCATTCCGCAGCCAGTTGAACGGGCAGTTGGAAGCACGCGGCGTGAAGCTTTCGGTCAATGACTTCATCATCAAGGCCTGCGCGCTGGCGCTGCAGGATGTGCCGGACGCCAATGCGGTCTGGGCCGGTGACCGGATGCTGAAGCTGAAACCGTCGGATGTAGCCGTGGCCGTCGCCATCGAAGGCGGGCTCTTCACGCCGGTTCTGAAGGATGCCGAGAAAAAGACCCTCTCCACCCTTTCAGCCGAGATGAAAGACCTCGCCACCCGCGCCCGCAACCGAAAGCTTGCGCCGCATGAATATCAGGGCGGCAGCTTTGCGATTTCCAACCTTGGCATGATGGGGATCGAGAATTTCGATGCGGTCATCAACCCGCCCCACGGCGCGATCCTGGCCGTCGGTGCCGGGATCAAGAAGCCGGTGGTGAAGTCAGATGGAGAGATCGGCGTGGCAACCGTGATGTCGATGACGCTTTCGGTCGATCACCGTGTCATCGACGGCGCGCTTGGCGCGGAGCTTTTGAAAGCCATTGTCGGCTATCTAGAAAGCCCGATGTCGATGTTGGCCTGAACTCGAAACGCTTCATGAAATACGAAAGAGCCGGGGTTATGCGCCCCGGCCTTTTCATTTGCACGGACGAACACGAATTGCGAATGGGATAAACGTCAGAACCCCGGCAGGGGGTGCCCTTCGCCCATCAGATAGACCAGGATCGGCACTGGTGCTACGGCGATGGCCACGGTGGCAAGCGTGGCGAGCGGCGAAAAGAGCCTGCTCATCCCCGCCAGCAGCAGGATGCCACCGCCACCGCCCAGCAATGAATTGCCGGGCAGGTTTATCAGCAGTGCCAGCAACACATACGTAAGCGTCCGGCCTGACTGCTCTGACGGTCCGTAGAGTGTGTTGATAAGTGTCCACCATTGATAGTGGACATCTTGAGGGCGGCTATGGCGGGCAAGAAGGGTCAGAAGAAGCGGTTCTGGTCGG
>NZ_JBARVQ010000496.1:0-7939 GCF_049646345.1 Albidovulum sp.
GCTTGATTCCGGGCGAAAGGGGACAACCGCCAAGGTCTGTTAAGGGCTCTGACCGGCCATGCGTGTCGCAACATGTGTCCCCCTGAGCGAATGGCATGCGCTTCGACACCGAACATCCTGCCCTGCCGCGTTTCGGGCTTGCGTTGATACGAAATTGGCCCTTTTCTTGCGCTGTTTCCGATATCTGTGATTTCAACTGAAACCCGAAACGCTTGACGCGTTCCGCAAAAGAGGTGGTCGTGTGTGAAATGACTGCCCCGGCAGAGACGGTATCCGGGCGTCCGCCCGTTCTTGCCTCTTTCAGGAGTAAGACCGCAACATAATGTCGGGAAATCTGCGCGGCGCGCTGTTCATGACCCTCGCGATGGCCGCCTTCGCGATCAATGACAGTTGCATGAAAGCTGTCACCGCCGACTTGCCACTGGCGCAGGCGATCTTTCTGCGTGGAGCCCTCGCGGCGGCGGCCCTTGGCCTGATCGGCCTGTATCGGGGGCGGCTCAGGCTACGTTTCGCACGTAGCGACGCCCAGCGGCTCGGTCTGCGGTCGCTGGGCGAGGTGGCCGCGACCCTAATCTTCCTGACCGCGCTGCGCCACATGCCGCTCGCCAACCTCTCGGCGATCATGCAGGCGCTGCCGCTTGCCGTTACATTGTCAGCGGCGCTGATCATGCGCGAACCCGTCGGCTGGCGGCGTATGGCTGCCATCGGCGTGGGGTTCTGCGGTGTGCTGCTGATCGTCCGGCCCGGCACTGACGGGTTCGACCGGTGGTCATTGCTTGCCTTGGTATCGGTCGCGTTCGTGGTGGTGCGCGACCTCTCCACCCGACGTCTCTCACCGGATGTGCCCTCGGTGTCCGTCGCGTTTCTTGCCGCCATTTCAGTCACGATAAGCGCGGTCTTCCTGCTGCCGTTCAGCGACTGGGCGGTAGTGGGGCCGACCCAATCCATGCTGATCATCGGGGCCGCGACATTCCTGATCGCAGGATACCTCCTGATCGTCATGGCGATGCGGGTGGGTGAGATCGGCCTGGTCGCACCGTTCCGTTATACCGCGCTATTGTTTTCGATCGTTCTTGGATGGGCCGCCTTCAGCGAACTGCCCGATGCGATCACGCTGATGGGCGCGGCGGTCATAGTGGCAACCGGGATCTATACCTTCTACCGCGAACGCAAGGTGGGGCAGGTCGTTGCGACGCCGGTGAAGGCGCCGTTGCATCTTCGCTGACGTACCGCGCTCTCATTTACAATCGCGCATCCGTGCAGTACCACCGCTGGACGCAATGAAGCAGCACCAACGACGGCTTTTCCGGGATATCCATGGTCACCGTATCCATCGTCATTCCCGCGAAGAACGAGGCCGAGAATATCGAGACGCTTCTCGACGGGATTGATGCCGCCTGCGAAGCCCATGGCGATTATGAGGTAATCGTCGTCGATGACGGGTCGGAGGATGATACATCCGGCGTCGTCACCCGGCGCATGGACACGCATCCAAAGCTGAGGTTGCTGCGCCATGAAAGGTCGGGCGGGCAAAGTGCTGCTGTCCATAGCGGCGTGATGGCATCGGTCGGGACTATTGTCTGCACGCTCGACGGCGATGGCCAGAACCCGCCCGAGGAATTGCCGAAGCTTTTCGCGCCGCTTCTGGCCGAAGGCGCGGACGCCATCGGCATTGTTGCGGGTCAAAGGGTCGGGCGGCAGGATACGGTTTCGAAGAAACTCGCGTCGCGGTTTGCCAATGCGCTGAGGTCATGGGCATTGAATGATGGGACGCGGGATACCGGCTGCGGGCTTAAGGCCTTCCGGCGCGAGGCTTTCCTGCGGCTGCCCTTCTTCAATCACATGCACCGCTATCTGCCCGCGCTCTTTGCCCGCGATGGCTGGCAGGTGGCCCATGTCGATGTCAGCCACCGGCCGCGCGGGGCAGGGCGGTCGAACTACTCCAACATCCAGCGGGCCTTTGTCGGTGCCGTGGACCTGATCGGGGTCATGTGGCTTTTGCGGCGGCGCAAGCGCGCGGTGCCCTCCGAACCGGCCAAGCGGGGCTGAGGCATGGAAAAGGTCTTTGGCATTCTTCACGTCGGCGGCTGGGTCGAATTCTGGTGGGTGGCATTTGGCCTGTTCGGCCAGCTCATGTTCACCGGCAGATTCCTCGTCCAGTGGATCGCGTCGGAACGCGCGAAGAAATCCGTTGTACCGCTCTCCTTCTGGTATCTGTCGATGGCGGGCGGGATCATCCTGCTGACCTATGCGATTTATCGCCGCGACGTTGTCTTCATCCTTGGCCAGTCTACAGGCGTCTTCATCTATGCCCGCAACCTCTGGCTCATCCACAAGGATCGGCAGAGCAATGTCTGACCGCGCGAACTGGGTCGGACCGGCCATCCTTCTGGTCGGGGCGGTGACGTTGGCCCGTGTCGTGGCGCTCTGGTTCAACCGCACCGACCTTTTTGTCGATGAAAGCCAGTATTGGCTCTGGGGGCAGAGGCTCGACTTTGGCTATTATTCCAAGCCGCCGCTGATCGCCTGGGTGATCCGGGCGGTGACAGAGCTGGCGGGCAGTGATGCGCCGTTCTGGGTGCGGCTGCCCGGCGCAATGTTCCACGGCGCAACCGCCCTGATCCTCGGCACGCTGGCAGCCCGGCTCTATGCGCCACGAGCTGCATTCTGGGTCGCGGTGAGTTACGCCACCTTGCCCATGGTGGCCTTGGGCAGCATTCTGATCTCCACCGACACGATCATGGCGCCCTTCTTCGCGGCGGCCCTGCTGTTTTACTTCCGCGCGGCCGAGACCAGGCGCAGCGGCTTTGCCGCTCTGGCGGGCGCGGCGATCGGGGCCGCATTTCTGGCGAAATATGCTGCGGTGTATTTCCTGCTTGGCGCGGTCCTTGCCGCCCTGATCGTTCCGGTGATGCGGCTTTCGGTGCGCGCGTGGTTCGCTCTGGTCGCTGCGTTCGGGCTTGTCATCCTGCCGAATATCCTCTGGAACCTGTCGAACGATCTGACGACGGTGTCCCATACGATGGACAATGTCGGCTGGGTGCGGGGCGGATCGTGGCTGGCCGGTCTCAACCCGGCCGGTCTTGCCGAGTTCTTCTTCAGCCAGTTTGCCGTCATGGGACCGGTTCTGTTCGGCGCGTTTTTGTGGGCGTGTGTCCGGCCGGGCGGGCACATGGGACGGGCACTGGTCTGCCTTTCCCTGCCGGTCCTTATGATCGTCTGCACCCAGGCATTGCTGGAGCGCGCCTATGCGAACTGGGGTGTTGCCACCTATTTCGCGGGTACGATCCTGGCCGTTGGACTTCTGTACCAAAGGGCGCCGAAGCTGCTGGCCGCCTCGGTTGTGATCAACGCGGTGGTGTCGGTTCTGTTGCCGCTGCTGGCGATCATGGCACCCGTCCCGGAAAGCAAGGGCAAGCCGCTGCTGGCGCGCTATCTCGGGCGGCATGACCTGTCGCAACAGATACTGGATGAGGCGCAGCGCCTTGGTGTTCCGGGTGTCGTCGCGACCGAGCGCGACATCCTTGCCGATTTTTATTATGTCGGGCGTGACGCCGGGATTGCCATCTATGCACCGCCGCCCAAAGGACGGCCCGACAACTACTACGAACAGAACTTTCCGCTGCCGCCCGGACATGGCCCGGTGATGCTCGTGGGCAGGTCCGCGCCGGATTGCGCGGGAAAACCTGTCGGCAAACTCGACACGAAAGGCGGCGCCTATCACGGCCGCAAGCTGTCAGTCTGGCTGCTGCCTGAGGGATGTTCCGACAATGCGCGTTGATCACCACAGGGCGGCATACTGGCTGGCGGCTTGTTTCGTGCTGACGCTTGCAACCTTCTATTTCTGGCCCGAGCTGGACCTTACCACATCCGCGTTGTTTTACCGGGAAGGGGAACGGTTCTGGCTGTCTGATATCGAGGCGGTTCAGATCCTGCGCGAAACGGTCTGGGGCTTCAGCATCGCGGCGTTTCTTGTGGCGATCTTTGCGCTCGGGATGGCAGCGCTCAAACGGCCGCTTCCTGATTTCGGCGCGCGACCGGCCGCATTCGTCTTTCTTCTCTACCTCCTCGGGCCCATCCTTCTGGTCAATGCCGTTCTGAAGAACCATTGGGGCAGGGCGCGGCCGGGAAGCATCGCCGAGTTCGGCGGCACGCGGGAATTCACGCCGCCCTGGCTGCCTGCCGATGAATGCGCGAGGAACTGTTCCTTCGTCTCGGGCGAGGGCTCGGCGGCCGTGGCGCTGGCGATCACCTTCCTGATCCTCGCACCGCTGGCGCGACGGTTTCTTCCCCGCGTCCTGCTGGCGATCTATGCCGCCGCGGCCATCGCATTCCCGGTCGCGGGTCTGGTCCTGCGTGTCGCGACGGGGCGGCATTTCCTTTCCGATACCATTTTCGCGGCCCTGTTCGTGCTCATGATCGCCCTTGTCCTGCATCGCCTGATTCTGACGGAGCGGCGCTGAGACCCCTTGTTGACAACCCCCGCGACTCCCCCTATACGGCGCCCACTCGGCCACGGGTTTACTGCGCGTGGACGTGTATCAGAACTGAAGTGGTCATGATCCGGGCCCCATAGCCCCGATCCTCTGGAATTCCACCGCGTCGCCCCGCGAAGGGACGATTGCGGTTTTGGTGTTTTGCGGACGCGCAGGGCACGACTTGTGAGAAAAGCCCCCGGAAACGTCGCTGACGGGCGATCGTTGATCGGGCTGCAAACAAAGGCGAGAGTTAATGCCGACGATCCAACAGCTGATCCGGAAGCCCCGGGAAGCGAAGCCGCAGAAATCCAAGTCGCAGCACCTGGAATCCTGCCCGCAGAAGCGCGGTGTCTGCACCCGCGTCTACACCACGACGCCGAAGAAGCCGAACTCGGCTATGCGTAAAGTGGCCAAGGTCCGCCTGACCAACGGCTTCGAGGTGATCAGCTACATCCCCGGCGAAAAGCACAACCTTCAGGAACACTCCGTTGTCCTGATCCGTGGCGGCCGGGTGAAAGACCTTCCGGGCGTCCGTTATCACATCCTGCGCGGTGTCCTCGATACCCAGGGTGTCAAAGATCGTCGTCAGCGTCGTTCGAAATACGGCGCGAAGCGTCCGAAATAAGGAGATCACCAGATGTCTCGTCGTCACGCCGCCGAAAAGCGCGAAGTTCTGCCGGACGCCAAATATGGCGATAAGGTCCTGACCAAATTCATGAACAACCTGATGGTTGACGGCAAGAAGTCCGTCGCCGAACGGATCGTCTACAACGCGCTGGAGCGCGTCGAAGGCAAGCTGAAGCGTCAGCCGATCGAATGCTTCCACGAAGCGCTCGACAACGTGAAGCCGTCACTTGAAGTGCGCTCGCGCCGCGTTGGCGGTGCGACCTATCAGGTGCCGGTCGAGGTTCGCCCCGAGCGCCGCGAAGCGCTGGCGATCCGCTGGCTTATCATTGCCGCGAAAAACCGCAACGAAAACACGATGGAAGAGCGTCTGGCCGGTGAGCTTGCCGATGCCGTCAACGGTCGTGGCACTGCGGTGAAAAAGCGCGAAGACACCCACAAGATGGCCGACGCGAACAAAGCGTTCAGCCATTACCGCTGGTAAGCGGAAGGAAGGCGAAAGATGGCACGCGACTACCCTCTTCAGCGATACCGCAACATCGGTATCATGGCTCATATCGACGCGGGTAAAACCACGACGACCGAGCGGATCCTTTTCTATACCGGCAAGTCCCACAAGATCGGCGAAGTCCATGACGGCGCCGCGACCATGGACTGGATGGAGCAGGAGCAGGAGCGTGGCATCACGATCACCTCGGCTGCGACCACCACGTTCTGGCAGCGTCAGGAAGATCCGACCGCCGAAGGCACGTCGGACACCAAGTACCGCTTCAACATCATCGACACCCCGGGCCACGTCGACTTCACCATCGAAGTCGAGCGTTCGTTGGCGGTGCTCGACGGTGCGATCTGCCTTCTGGATGCCAATGCCGGTGTTGAGCCGCAGACCGAAACCGTCTGGCGTCAGGCCGACCGCTACAAGGTTCCGCGGATCGTCTTCGTCAACAAGATGGACAAGATCGGCGCGGATTTCTTCAAATGCGTGACGATGATCAAGGATCGCACCGGTGCGACGCCCGCCCCGATCGCCCTGCCGATCGGTGCCGAGGACAAGCTTGAAGGCATCATCGATCTGATCAAGATGGAAGAATGGGTCTGGGAAGGTGAAGATCTCGGCGCAAGCTGGGTTCGCAAGCCGATCCGTGCCGATCTTCAGGACGTCGCCGACGAATGGCGCGGCAAGCTTGTCGAAGTCGCCGTCGAAATGGACGACGACGCGATGATGGCCTACCTCGAAGGCGAAGAGCCCGATGAGGCGACGCTGCGCAAGCTGATCCGCAAGGGCTGCCTGTCTATGGCCTTCGTGCCGGTGACTGCCGGTTCCGCGTTCAAGAACAAGGGCGTTCAGCCGCTTCTGAACTCGGTCATCGACTTCCTGCCGTCGCCCTTGGACGTACCGGCCTATATGGGCTTCAAACCGGGCGATGAGACGGAAACCCGCGATCAGGCCCGTTCGGCCGATGATGCGCAGCCCTTCTCGGCGCTTGCGTTCAAGATCATGAACGACCCGTTCGTCGGCTCGCTCACCTTCACCCGTATCTATTCCGGTGTCCTCAAGAAGGGCGACCAGATCATGAATACGACGAAGGGCAAGCGCGAGCGGATCGGCCGCATGATGATGATGCACTCGATCAACCGCGAGGAAATCGAGGAAGCCTTCGCAGGCGACATCATCGCACTGGCAGGTCTGAAGGAAACCACGACCGGTGACACCCTGTCGGATGCCGCCAAGCAGGTGGTTCTGGAAACCATGACCTTCCCCGAACCGGTGATCGAGATCGCGGTTGAGCCGAAAACCAAGGCGGACCAGGAAAAGATGGGCATCGCTCTGGCCCGTCTCGCTGCCGAAGACCCGTCCTTCCGCGTCGAGACCGACTTTGAGTCCGGTCAGACCATCATGAAGGGCATGGGCGAACTTCACCTCGACATCCTCGTTGACCGCATGAAGCGGGAATTCAAGGTCGAGGCGAATATCGGTGCGCCGCAGGTGGCTTATCGTGAAACGATCGGCCACGAAGCCGAGATCGACTACACCCACAAGAAGCAGTCCGGTGGTACCGGTCAGTTCGCGCGGGTGAAAATGATCATCTCGCCGACCGAACCGGGCGAAGGCTATTCCTTCGAAAGCCGGATCGTCGGTGGCGCGGTGCCGAAGGAATACATTCCGGGCGTCGAAAAGGGCATCAAGTCGGTCATGGACTCGGGTCCGCTCGCGGGCTTCCCGGTTATCGACTTCAAGGTGGCACTGATCGACGGTGCGTTCCACGACGTCGACTCGTCGGTTCTCGCCTTCGAAATCGCGGCGCGTGCCGGGATGCGCGAAGGTCTGAAGAAGGCCGGTGCGAAGCTTCTGGAACCGATCATGAAGGTCGAAGTGGTGACGCCGGAGGAATATACCGGTGGCATCATCGGCGACCTCACGTCGCGTCGCGGCATGGTGCAGGGTCAGGACACGCGCGGCAACGCCAACGTGATCAACTGCATGGTGCCCTTGGCCAACATGTTCGGCTACATCAACAACCTGCGCTCGATGTCCTCGGGCCGCGCAGTGTTCACGATGCAGTTCGACCATTACGATGCCGTGCCGCAGAACATCTCGGACGAGATCCAGAAGAAATACGCTTAACGGGATGGCGGGGTGAACCCCGCCCTACCCAACACCAGTAGGGCAGGGGTAACCTTGCCACCCAAACGAAATTAAGGAGGCCATCATGGCAAAGGCAAAGTTTGAACGGAACAAACCGCATGTGAACATCGGGACCATTGGTCACGTTGACCACGGCAAGACGACGTTGACGGCAGCGATCACGAAGTATTTCGGTGATTTCAAGGCCTAT
>NZ_JBARVQ010000497.1:0-12867 GCF_049646345.1 Albidovulum sp.
CAGTTGCAGAACGCGGGTCTGTGACGCGGCCTGCGCCTCGGACACATGGGTCAGGCCGCCCGAAAGCTGCTGCTGGCCGTCCGACAGCGATTGGACGCGGTTGCCAAGCTGGGTGAGGTGATAGCCCAGGGGTTCGGTCATCCGCGCCGACCGGGCGGCCGCGCGCAAGGTGACGATGAGAAGGATGAAGAGCAGAAGCACAAGCGCCGCGCCGCCAAGCGCGGTGAGGACGAGCGGGTCGTCAAACGCATAGGTCTGGCCGTTGAAAGTGATCATGTCCGTCCGAAAAGCCGTTCGATATCGCTGAGTTTCAGTTCCACATAGGTCGGTCGGCCGTGATTGCACTGGCCCGATAGCGGCGTTTGTTCCATCTCGCGCAGAAGTGCGTTCATCTCATCGGGTCGCATCCGGCGGCCGGAACGGATCGAGCCGTGGCAGGACATGCGGGAAAGGACCGCGTCGATCCTAGATTGCAGGCGCTGGCTGTCGCCGAGGTCGTGCAACTCGTCGAGGATATCTTTCAGAAGGGCCGTCGCGTTGACCTCACCCAGCACCGCCGGGGTTTCACGCACCGCGATGGCGCCGCCGCCGAAAGGTTCGATGGTCAGGCCCAACTGGCCCAAAGCCTCGGCATGGTCGAGCAGCAGTCGCGCGTCTCCCTCGGACAGATCGACGATCTCCGGGATCAGCAGGGCTTGTGCCGCAACACCGTTTTCATCGCGCTGGCGCTTCAGCCGTTCATAGACCAGCCGTTCATGGGCGGCGTGTTGATCGACGATGACCAGGCCGTTCGCGGTCTGGGCGATGATGTAATTCTCATGTACCTGTGCCCGGGCGGCGCCTAGCGGCTGTTGGTCCTGCGGCTCTTCAAGGATCGGGTCAGGGTCGAAGCGGGCGGAGGCTTCCGCCAGTTCCGGGGCAAGCGGTGCCTGCGCCGTGTAGGCGGTGCGAAGTGCGGCCTGCGAGGGCCGGTCCATCTGATAGATGCGGGGCTGGCCGGGCTCGGGCTGCATCGCGCCAAGGGTCAGGCCCGCGACGGTCGACGATGCGCGGTGCCCGGCCTCGGCCAGAGCGTGGCGCAGGGCCGAAACGATCAGCCCACGTGCAATGCCGGGTTCGCGAAAACGCACCTCGGCCTTCGCCGGGTGGACGTTCACATCGACCCGCTCGGGATCGCAGATCAGGTTGAGCACGGCGGCGGGGTGCCGGTCGCGGCTCAGCACATCCATATAGCCTGCGCGCAGCGCGCCGATCAGCAGCTTGTCGCGGACCGGACGGCCATTGACGAACAGGAATTGTTCAACCGCCGCGCCGCGCGAATAGGTCGGCAGCGCGGCATAGCCTGTCAGGCGGATGCCTTCGCGTTCGGCGTCGATCGCCAGCGCATTGTCGGCGAAATCCTTGCCGATGAGGGTGCGAAGGCGCTGCGACAGGGCGCCGAACAATTCACCCTGTTCGGCATCGGCGCGGAAGATCAGCTTGCCTTCACCGCCGCCGGTCCCATCGCGCAGGGTAAAGCCGACAAAGGGTTCGGCCATCGCCAGCCGCTGAACCACATCCTTGATCGCCTGCGCCTCGGCGCGGTCGGAGCGCAGGAACTTGAGCCGTGCAGGCGTCGCGTAGAAGAGGTCGCGCAACTCGACGACGGTGCCCTTGGTCAGTGCCGCCGGACGAACCGGTGCCATGCGGCCCCCGGCTACGGCGATCGCGGCGGCCTCACCGCCCTCGGCGCGCGAGGTGATCTTCAGCCGCGCGACCGCGCCGAGCGAGGGCAGGGCCTCACCCCGGAAGCCGAAGCTGCGGATGTTCAGAAGGTCGGATCCGTCGATCTTCGATGTCGCATGGCGGGCCAGCGCCAAGGGCAGGTCTTCGGCCGTCATGCCGCAGCCGTCATCCGTCACGCGGATCAGGGTCTTGCCGCCATCGGCATAGACCACCTCGACCCGCCGTGCCCCTGCATCCAGCGCGTTTTCCACCAGTTCCTTGACCGCAGAGGCGGGCCGTTCGACCACCTCACCCGCCGCAATCCGGTTGACCGCAGCTTCGTCAAGCTGGCGGATCACCGGGCGTTCGGGGCGTATCTTGGGGTCCTGAAGGGTCATACCCCCAGAACTAGCACGCCCCGCGCCGATTCGGCCAGTTCCCTGTTTGTTTCAACATGCCCTGTCTGACATCTTAAGTCAGACAAGGTCGGTCATGAGGTGGTGTTTTAGTTGGCCCCCGAAACGTCGACACCGTTTTCTTGAGAACGCGCCGTAGATGTGGGCATAGCTGACACTCTGCCTGAACCCTGATAAAGCTCAATGAAGGTTGCCAATGCTAACGCCGCAAGGACAAGAATTGCCGTTTGCTTGAAATCTGAACCGCCTATTGGCAAATATTTCTTCAGTGCAATCGGAAAGGCTTCACGTAATGCCGCGAGGAGCAATGCGAGCGCTGCCGCGCCTGTAAAGGCGATGAAGTAGATGTGTCCTGCGTTCTCCATTTCTGTCCTCCCATGTCCGCACAACGCTGCAACGCAGAATAACATAAAAACACTTCAGAAGTTATTTTTTGTGCTGATTCGAGTTCCTTTTTTGACTTTTTTAGGAACTATCACGAGATATTGTGTGGCTTGGTGGCCAAACAACCATATTTTCTCTTTCGTGCTTTCACGTGAAGTGATATGGTTGTAACAACAAGCCGGGCATGAACCCGGCAACGGGCGAGAGAGGCAATACAATGGCGGAAGCTAACATGCCCCATGATGGGCGGCGATCAATATCTGACCGTCTGAGGGACGCCCATCTTACCCCGGCTGAAGCGGCAAAACTCGCCGACCTTCACTTCAACACCGTAAAAAAGATACTGGACGGACGCCGCCGTGTGCACCCGAACTCCATTATCAAACTGGAGCGGGCACTGGCTTCACTTGAAGGCCAGGTCCAGCCTAGCGACACAGAGACCGACACGGTGGTTGCGCTACACGGTAATGCAAGCGGCCTGACCGCAATGCAGCGCATAGACAGTCAGTTCAAGGGACTGCTGGGGGCGCTTCATCAGTTTACGGTCGAATTGCCGGACAACCCCAACTGCATTTCTTCAGAAGATATTGACCGGATGCGCGACCGCATCAAACATCTCGACGGACTCTTCCAGACATGCCGGGAGCATGTCGAGATGCGCTCTACGTCGCGCTAACGGGTCTTCAGTCGGTTTCAGCCAGCCCCACCGGCTTGCCCACCACGACAAACCGCAGATCGTCAGGCTTCATCAGCCGCGCCGCCACGCGCTTGATGTCGTCGAGCGTCACGGCCTCGATATAGGCGTTGCGGTCGTTGACATAGCTTGTCGGCAGGTCTTCAAGCTGCATGCCGACAAGGATGTCGGCAATCCGCCCATTGCCGTCGAACCGCAGGGGATAGGAGCCGGTCAGATAGGTCTTGGCGGCGTCCAGTTCTTCCGCCGTCACACCCTCGGCTGCGGCTTTGGCCCATTCGGCGCGCACGACCTCGATCGCCTCGGCGACCTTTTCATTGGCCGAGGCGAAACCGCCCTGCCAGGTCTCGGCCAGATCCATCGGCGCCAGATATGTGTTGATGCCGTAAGTCAGGCCGCGCTTTTCGCGGACCTCTTCCATCAGCCTTGCGCCAAACCCGGCCCCGCCGAGGGTCTGGTTCAGCAGATAGGCCGCGAAGAAGTCAGGATCGTCGCGCTTGATGCCCTCATGGCCGAAGATGACGACCGATTGCGGGCTGGAATAGTCGATCACCGTAACCCCGCCGGTCAGGCTGTTCGTCGCGGCGGGCGGCATCGCCGCACCGGTTGCGGGCAGATCGCCCAGAAGGGTGTCCAGAAGCGCGCCGAGTTCAGCCTCGGTGATGTCACCGACGGCCGAGACATAGACCCGGTCGCGGGTCATCACGGCCTTGTGGGCATCGAACAGGTCATCGCGGCTGATCGCGGCCATGCTGTCGAGCGTGCCGTTGCGAGATGATCCATAGGGATGCGCGCCAAAGGCCTGTTCATCGAAGGATCGGGCCGCGATGGTGTTCGGATCGGTCGCGTCTGACTGGATGATCGACACGACCTGGGCCCGCACCCGTTCGACCGCATCAGGGTCAAAGCGCGGATCGGTCAGGGCGGTCTTCAGAAGCGCCAGCGCGGCGTTGCGGTTTTCGCTCAGCATCCGCGCCGACACCGAAACCGTGTCGTCGCTGGCGTCAAAGCTGAATTCGGCGGCCAGCGCATCGCGCGCCCCTGCAAAGCCCTGACTGTCGAGATCACCTGAGCCTTCCTCGAGCATGGCCATCATCAGAAGCGTGGCGCCGCGCCGGTCGGGCCGGTCAAGGCTGGTGCCGCCCTTGAAGCGCAGTTCGAGCGCCGTGAAGGGGATCGAATGTTCCTCGACCAGCCAGGCCTTGATGCCACCGGGCGAGGTGACTTCGCGGATATCGACCGCGCTGGCGGGCAGGGCCGTGGCAAGCGCCAGACAGGCAGCAAGAAGAACCCGGATCATTGCATCACCTCTTCTTGTCCTTCACGCATCATCCAGCCTGTCACGGCGCGCTTGCGGTCGAAGACCTCGCGCGCGGCGTCCATCACGTCGTCCTCGGTCACTGCGTCCATCACGTCGGGCCATGCCTGCACATCGGCGATGGTCAGCCCGGTCGTCAGTGCTTCGCCATAGCGGCGGGCGAGGCCGTTCACATTGTCCTCGGCATAGATCATCGAGGCATGGATACGGGTCTTGACCCGGGCGAAGGCAGCCGGATCGACACCGGTTTCAAGGAATTCGGCCAGTGCCTTGTCCATCGCTGCCTCGGCCTCGGCCAGGCTCACACCTTCGGCCGGAGCCACGGCGAGGTTGAAGGTCGAATCGTCAAGCGAGGTGCCGTCATAGCTCGCCGAAGTGTAGATCGCGACCTTCTGATCGAATTGCAGCTTGCGGGCAAGAAAGGCGGTCTGGCCGTCGCCGCCGAGCAGATCGGCAAGGATCGTCAGCGCCGCGGCCTTGTCTTGCGCGCCGGGGTCGCGTTCGGGGGCCAGATAACCGCGCGCCACATAGGGCTGCGATACGCGCGGATCGGCAAAGCTCATCCGTCGTTCGGATAGCTGCGGCGGTTCCTGCGGCCGGGCGCGTGTCTTGATGTCGGGGCTGGGCGCAAGGGGGCCGTAGTAGGTTTCGGCCAATGTACGCACCTGATCCGGCTCAACATCGCCCGCAACCACCAGCACCGCGTTATTCGGCGCGTAGTAGGTCTGGTACCAGTCCAGCGCATCCTGCCGGGTGAGGTTTTCCATCTCATGCCGCCAGCCGATGATCGGCGTACCATAGGGATGGTTGAGGTATTGCGCCGCGCGACGCTGTTCGGAAAAGATCGCGCCGGGATCGCTGTCGGTGCGCTGGTTGCGCTCTTCGATCACCACCTCGCGCTCGGTCCGCCAGTCATCCTCGGTCAGTTTGAGGTTGCGCATGCGGTCGGCTTCCATCCGCATCACCAGTTCCAGCCGGTCGGCGGCGATGCGCTGGAAATAGGCGGTGAAATCCCATGAGGTGAAGGCATTGTCCGATCCGCCATTGTCCTCGACAACGCGGGAAAACTCACCCGGCGCCATGGTATCGGTGCCCTTGAACATCAGGTGTTCAAGGTAATGAGCGATGCCGGAAAGACCCGGCTTTTCATCAGCCGCCCCCGCCCGGTACCAGACCATCTGCACGACGACGGGCGCCCGGTGATCCTCGATCACCACGACCTCAAGGCCGTTGGGCAGTGAAAAACTTGAAACGTCACCGGCGGTCGCCGGCAGTGCAGTCAGCGCAGCGGCGGCTGCCCAACGCAAGATGCGGAACATGATGCTCTCCCTCAGTCCAATGGCAGAGGTAACCGTCCCGGCGGTGACGTCAAGGGCAGTGACGAAGTGGTGAAGTCAGTTCTCGCCGATGGTTTCTTCGGGCGGGGCGCCGACATTGCGCGCGCCAGCGTTCCGCCAGCGCTCCAGCTCGGCATACTGATCCAGCGACATCGGCGCATAGGCGCGGTAATAGACGGTGACGTTGAAGAGGCGCTCCAGGAGGCGGCCGTCATTCTTGCGCCGGTATTCAAGGTCTTCGGCGGCCAGCACATCGCGGATATCCGCACCGGTGCCAAAGCGCGTGGAGTAGGAGACGAGCCCACCATTGCCCGCACTGATTCCCGTGCGCGACAGGGCGGCCGGGTTGCCGCCAAGGGCGGCCACGGCATCTGCCTCGGGCGTCGGATCGGTGATATTGGACCCACCCGGCGTCGGGTCTGGCAGGGCGGCCAGATCTTCGGGCAGTTCAAGTGGTTTCGTGGGCAGAATAGCGAATTCGTCCGGTGCCCGGCTGGCCGAGCGGGTGTTCATCAGGTCGGGCACCTTGTCCTTGCCGCCAAAGACGCCGCCGCAGGCCGACAGCGACAGGACCGCGCAGATCGCCGCGATTGCCTTGATGCCAAGCCGTACCGCCATAGGTCTCTCCCTTACCCGTCCTGCCTTCGTTTAGCGCATGTCCCGCCGCGCGTCACGGGGTCTTCTCCCGCCCGGTGAAAAGCACAAGACCGATGGCGCCCGCAAAGATCGTGATATCAGCGATGTTGAAGGAATAGGGGTTGTAAAGCCCCGGCACCGACATGTTCAGGAAATCCGCCACCGCGCCGTAGATCAGCCGGTCGACGACATTGCCGAGCGCCCCGCCGATCAGCAGACCGGCCGAGACCTTGGCGATGACCCGGTGCGGTTCGCGGCGCACCCAGAGCCAGACCCAAAGCGATATGGCCAGCGCCAGCGCGATCAGACCCCAGCGGGCCAGATCGCTGGAATTCGACAGAAGGCCGAAATTCACCCCCTGATTCCACGCCATGCGCAGGTTGAACCAGCCGGGCAGCACCGTGATTTCATAGCGCGACCAGAGGTCGAGCATATGGACGACAAAAAACTTTGAGACCTGATCGAGGACCAGGGTCGCCGCCATCACATAGATCACGAGTCGCATCTGCGCCCTCAGTGCCGGAAATGCCGCTGGCCGGTAAAGACCATGGCAAGCCCTGCCTTGTCGGCCGCGGCGATGACCTCATCATCGCGCATGGAACCGCCGGGCTGGATTACGGCAGTCGCCCCGGCCTCGGCGGCGGTCAGCAATCCGTCGGCAAAGGGGAAGAACGCGTCAGAGGCGACGACGGAGCCTTTGACGGTCGGCTCGGCCAGTCCCAGCGCCTCGGCCATATCGGCGGATTTGCGTGCGGCGATGCGGGTCGAGTCGACCCGGCTCATCTGCCCCGCGCCGATGCCCATCGTGGCGCCGTCCTTGACATAGACGATGGCGTTCGACTTCACGTGCTTCGCAACCTTCCAGGCGAACAGGAGGTCGCGCAGTTCCGCCTCACTCGGCGCGCGCTTGGTGACGAGCTTCAGATCGGTTTCAGTGATGACCCCGTTGTCACGGTCCTGCACAAGGAACCCACCCGCGACCTGCCGATAGGCGAGACCCGGAGATTTCGGATCGGGCAGGCCATCGGTCGTCAGCAGGCGCAGGTTCTTCTTGGCGGCAAAAACCGCCTTGGCCGCGTCATCGGCGCCCGGCGCGATGACAACCTCGGTGAAGATCTGGCAGATCTCTTCCGCCGTAGCCGCATCCAGCACCCGGTTCAGTGCCACGATGCCGCCGAAGGCTGAGGTGCGGTCGCAGTCATAGGCGGCTTTGTAGGCCTCCAGCAACGTCGCGCCACGTGCCACGCCGCAGGGATTGGCGTGCTTGATGATCGCGCAGGCCGGGCCTTGGGCGGGGTCGAACTCTGCCACCAGTTCGAAGGCCGCATCGGTGTCGTTGATATTGTTGTAGCTCAGTTCCTTGCCCTGATGCTGGACCGCCGAGGAGACACCCGGACGGACAGAGCCATCGGTGTAGAAGGCCGCCGACTGATGCGGGTTCTCGCCGTAGCGGAGCGTCTGCGCCAGCGTCCCGGCAAAGGCGCGGCGGCGGGGGGCAGGATCGCCGATGGCACCGGCCAGCCAGGTCGACACCGCCGCATCATAGGCGGCAGTACGCGCATAGGCGCGCTGGGCAAGGATGCGTCGAAACTCTGCGCTGGTCTTGCCGCCATGCTGGTCCACGTCGCCCAGCAGTTTCTCATAATCATCGGGGTCCACGACCACGGCGACATGGGCGTGGTTCTTGGCCGCCGCGCGGATCATCGCCGGGCCGCCGATATCGATATTCTCGACACAGGTGTCATAGTCGGTCCCCTTCGCGACCGTGGCCTCGAACGGGTAGAGGTTGACCACCAGGAGGTCGATGGGTTCGATCCCGTGCTGTTCCATCGCGACCAGATGGCCCGCGTTATCCCTGAGCGCCAAGAGGCCGCCATGCACCTTGGGGTGCAGCGTCTTGACCCGTCCGTCCATCATTTCGGGGAAACCGGTCACATCGGCCACATCGCGCACCGTCAGCCCCGCCTCGCGCAGCATCGCCGATGTGCCGCCGGTCGAAAGCAGCTCTCCCCCCCGTTCGGCCAGTCCTTTGGCGAAATCGAGAAGCCCGGTCTTGTCGGAAACAGAGATCAGGGCACGGGCGATCGGGGCCAGCTGGGCGGCGTTTTCGGTCAAGGGCAGCGTCCTTTATTCGGCGGTCACGTCTTCGTCGCGATGGGTGTCGCGGATGGCGTGTGGGGTATCCTGTGCCTTGGCCAAGGTCCAGCCCAGTTGCAGCGCATAGTCAAGAACGTGGGCCGAAAGCACGATCTGTTTCGTCGCACGCGGCTTCAGTCGCCCGTTTTCAAGATAGACCGAAGGCTCCAGCGTCAGTTCTGCATTGCCGTCATGACGGAAGACCCAGATCTCACCGGATTTCAGCGCCATCGACACCGCACTGCCGCCAAGGTCGAGCGCCGCATCGACATCGGGATGCAGATGGAAGCGGACAGCGAAGGGCACGCCCTGATGCTTCACCCGCTCCATGATCGTCTCGAACCGGCGGCGATCCGCCACGGCCATCGCGCCCAAGGTGTCATCCCCGGTCAATGTCCGCCCGTCGGTCGACAGGAACAACTGGCGGATATGGGTCAGCCCATGCGTTGGCACATAGCCGTTATGGCCCGCCGTCAACCGGTAGCCATAGGCGTCACCCTCGGGCCGGGCCCAGACCTGTTCGGGCACATCGGCAAACTGGCTGCGGGCCCCGTCGGCGGCGAGGCGCGATGAGGAAAAGCCGTGGATCGCCAGCGTCGAATGCGACGGCGTGGCGCGGCCTGCCCGGCGCCAGTCGGGGCCGAACCCCATTCCGGAGCCGCAATTGACGATCACTGGCCGCCGACCCGAGGTCAGTTCCATGGCAAGTGTCGAGGCATGGGCATTGGTCGACGCACTTCCCGCAGGCGGGCGTGCGGCATCGACAATGACGGTGGTGCGGCCCGAGGCGAGCCTTGCATAGCCCATAGCCAGCCCATGCGCCGTCAACGCCCGCCCGCCCGCATGGACAAGCGCCTGATCCAGCCTGCCTTCCAGCCCGCGCCCACCGCCCTGGAACCGCGCCAGCCCGCCATCGGCATGGCGAAGTGCCCTGAGCGTCGGCGCGATCCGTTCGATCGCGGCCAGATGCGGTTTGGCCGGTGTCCGCCCGGCTTCGGCCAGCGCCGAGGCCGACCATGTCAGCAGGGTGAAGACCTCCAGCAGTTCCTCGGGGTTCCGCGTTGGAATACCGCCCTCGGAATTGATCTCGCGCGCGCATTCACGGCCAAGGGCGGCCGCGGCCGAGGTGACATGGCGTTCCATCCCCGTCAGCGACAGCCCGGCATAGACCAGCCCCGTCAGCGCTTCGAACCGGGGCAGGCCCGGCGCGGCCGCCTTCCAGCGCCGCGACAGGAAAATGGTCTGGCGACCAAGGCAGCGGAAATAGGCATCCGAGGTCGCGCGGTCCTGCCCGTTCAGCAATAGAAGTGCGTGGTTGATCCAGCGGATGATCCGCCGTCCCGTCAGGTCGGGCGTCCAGCCCGGCCCGCTGCCCCGGCCGTAACGCTCGACCCATTCAAAGATCCACGCCCGTGCGTTTTCACAGGCCGTGGCATCGGCCACGGCGGCCAGATCGTCGAGCCAGGCGCAGCCGTGGATTTCTTCCTCAAAGCGCGCATCGGGCACCGGCACGTCCCAGATGGAGCGGCCCCTGGCTTCGATCAGGAAGCCCGCAAACAGGAAGTTTCCGGCGGTCAGCTGCCGCCCCCGCGCAAAGGACCCGATCGTGCGCGGCTCGGGTTGGCTGACAAAGCCGGTCGCAGGCCGCGACAATGCGCTCAGCCGCGCATGCAGCCGGTGCATCGCTCCGGTCACCCCTCCGACCCCGCTTCTGGATCGCGTCACGCCTGTATCCCTCGTTCTGTTTTTCGGGGAGGAGCCCCACCCCGGGAATCTGCCCGGCCCAGAGACTACCGGCACCCCATGATGATGTCACCGGCTAAAGGCGGGTCTTATGCCACACGGTCGATCCGCGCGATAAAGAAGCCATCCATGCCGCCGTATTCGGGCCAGAAATCGGGACGCAGGCGCAGACCGGTTTCACCCTTGATCCAATGCGGTTCGACGCCCGGGAGGTCAAGGGCCGCGCGGTTGATGATCAGACCGGCATAGCGGTCGAGCGCGGCGGAAACCTGCCGTTCGCCCTCATCCGGCAAGAGCGAGCAGGTCGCGAATACAAGGCGTCCGCCGGGGCGGAGCCAGCCAAGCGCCCGATCGAGCAGGGCCGATTGCAGGGCGAAGAGGTCCTTGAGGCCCGCCGCATCGCGGATATGCGGCAGATCGGGATGACGGCGGATCGTGCCCGTCGCCGAACAGGGCGCGTCGAGCAGGATCGCATCGAAAGGGGCCTCCGGTGCCCATTCCAGCGCATCTGCGGTGACGGTTTCGGCCGTCAGACGACAGCGGGCAAGGTTCTCGCCCAGCCGCTCCAGCCTAGCCTCGGAGATGTCGAGCGCGGTGACTTTTGCCCCCGAAGAGGCGAGTTGCAGTGTCTTGCCACCCGGCGCGGCGCAGAGGTCCAGCAGCCGCTCGCCCGGTTGCGGCGCCAGCACCCGCGCGGCCATCGCGGCGGCGGCGTCCTGCACCCACCAGTCGCCGGTCTCAAAGCCCGGCAGGTCGGATATCTGGACCGGCCCGCTCAGCCGCACCGATCCTGTCGGCAGGGCCTGCCCGCCGACCCGTTCGGCCAAAGCCACCGCATCGCCGTCCTTCGGGGTCAGATCGACGGGCGCGCCCCTGGCATGGGCCGCTTCCATGGCAATCGTCGCGGGTTTGCCATAGGCCGACATGAGACGCCCGCGCAGCCAGCCCGGCAGTTCCTCGGCCGGGTGCCGGTCCCAGTCCTCGCGCGGCACCTCAGACACGCGGCGGAGAACGGCATTGACCATACCGGCAAAACTCTCGGCCTTGCGGCCCGATGCGCGGGTCTGGCTGACCGCCTCGCTCACGACACCATGGGCGGCAGCCCCATCGGCGAAAAGCTCGGTCACCGCCACGCGCAGGATGGCGCGGACCTGTGGCGGCGGATTTTTGCGAAGCCAGGGTTTCAGCACCCGGTCGGCGCGGGTCAGGTTGCGCAAAGTGGCAAGCGCCAGCCTTTGCGCCCGCGCACGGTCGGGCGGTGCAAGGGCCGTGAGCGCCCCGGCGGCCAATTGATCGGACAAAGCCACACGGTCCCCGGTCACGCCCAGAACCAGCCGCGCCGCCGCACCCCGTGCCGTCTCGTCCCTCATGCCGCCTCCGGTTGCCGCTCAGCCCCCGGCCCCGTATATCATGGAAGAACCCGAGACAAGGAACGCCCATGGCCGACGAGACCCGAACGGACCTGCCCGACGCCGCCAAACGTGCGCTGGCTGAAGCGGCAGAGCGCCGCAAGCAGGCCGCAGCCCAGGACCTGCCGACCGAACTCGGCGGGCGCGACGGGCCGGAACCTGTGCGCTTTGGCGATTGGGAAAGGAAGGGCATCGCTGTGGATTTCTGAACGCGCGGCGGAATGTGCCCACAACGGTTCCGCCGTCCGGTTTTGTTCTGCGGTGTTTCCCGCCACCCGTACCGGCCCGGCAACAAAGAATTGTCGCATTGCCTCGCTAGAGTCAGGACTCACAACCAATAGATGCCGGTTGCGGCGAGGGCGCAGGCTGAGAGGAACAGGATCGGGCAGCGGTCGTAGCGGGTTGCGATGCGGCGCCAATCCTTCAGGCGGGCGAACATGTTCTCGATTTTGTGGCGCTGGCGGTAGAGGTCCGCGTCGTGCGGGATCGGGACCTTTCGCCCTCTCCGGGACGGGATGCACGGCGAAATACCCATCTCGATAAGCGCGTTGCGGAACCAGTCGGCATCGTACCCCCGGTTGCCGAGCAAGACGGCCGCCTGCGGGATGGAGGACAGGAGCGCCCGCGCCCCGATGTAGTCCGAGGTCTGGCCCGCCGAGAGGAACATCCGGATCGGGCGGCCCTTCGCGTCAGCGACGACGTGCAGCTTCGAGTTCAGACCACCTTTGGTCCGCCCGATCAGCCGTCCGCGCCCCCCTTTTGCACGGCAAGGCTGGAGGCTGTCCGGTGCGCCTTCGCATGGGTCGCGTCGATCATCACAATTCCTGTCTCCTGCGCCTGGGCCGCCAGTTCGGTCATGATCCGGGCGAATACGCCCATCCGGCTCCACCGCTTCCAGCGATTGTACAGCGTCTTCGGCGGGCCATACTCGCGAGGCGCATGTTTCCACATCAACCCATTGCGCTGAATTAAGATTATCCCACTCAGCACTCGCCGGTCATCGGCCCGTGGCTTGCCGCGGGACTTCGGAAAGAACGGTCGCAGCCGCTCTATCTGCGTGTCGGTCAGCCAGTAAAGCTCGGTCATGATC
>NZ_JBARVQ010000498.1:0-8159 GCF_049646345.1 Albidovulum sp.
GACTTTCTGGTCTGCGGTCTATTGCTGCCGGAGAATTCTGATGCGTTCAACATCGACAATGGCGCGTTGCATATCGGCAGCGTCGAAGTGTCGATAGAGGTGACGCTGGATCGTGACGGAACCCAGACAACGGTAAAGCACACCGCCATCCCCTCGGTGTATTCAGGCAGGTTCGCGACGCTCGGCCTGCCGCTGTTCCTCTTGTCGAGCGCTGCCGAACCGGGCGATCGTCTGACGGTCTTGGTGAGCGATGCGACGGCGGAGCTGAGCGTGAAGGCCGAACCTGGGCAGCTGAACCCGTCGGGCTACGGGCTGATCCGCCTCGACATGCCGAATGACGACAAGATGAAGGCCGAGAAGACCCATGCCTCGCTTCCGCTTTACGGGCGCGGCAGCCGGGCGACGGTGATCGAGATGGTCGATCCGCGCGACATGGAGCTTGGCCGCGTCCGGCAGCGCGCGATGTACCGCTGGCACACCTTCCAGCACGTGCAGCAGGACGAGAACAGCCGGATGACGCTTCAGAAGATCGGCCGCACCGGCTCGACCTGGCTGCCCGGCAGCCTGCGCACCGGCTGGCTCTCTGTCCGGCAAAGGGATGGCTAAAAGCTGTTGGTCACATCGCGATTAGGCTCCAGGCGCACTGATCGTCAAAGTCAGAAAATGACGGTTGCTGCCAGCGCGACGGCGGACAGGAAGGTCCGTGCGCGTCGGATGAGCAGATTGAGCGGTTGAGACGCAGGTGACCTTCCACTTGTTTTGAACCTGAATTTTCAGTAGTATCGAATTCTCCTGTTTCGGTCAGTTGCGATGTCGCAGGGGGATTGATTGTTTTTTCGATCTTTCAATTGAGAGAGTAATATAAACTACGCGTTCAAAAATTCAAATTAACGATTTTAATGGAGGCGCCGATGAAATCATTTGTCTTGGCTTTTGTTACCTTTTTCTGGATGCTGGGCTCAGCCTTTGCTGCAACCATTTTAGAGCCGAGCAATTCAGTCGTTGTCGTCGAGACCGTTGGCGAAATCGCGAATGTTACCGCTTCAAAAGGGACTGCCGTCGTTAATATGGACGAAGATGGTGTGACACGCCTGATCTTCATTGCTCCCAACGACATTCCTCAAGAGTTGGTCGAGCTCTCCTACCAGCTTGATGGAGAGGATCAGAACACAACCTTCCGCATCATCGACGGCGCTTCGGTGTTTGGCAGCAATCAAACTTACGATGCGTCGTTAAAAGCCTTATTTATTCTTTTTGTATTGGCGATCGTCGTCGAAAGTGGGTTGCAACTTCTTTTTCGTTGGCGACCCTATCTCAGGACGTTCAATACCTCAGGGACGAACGCTCTCATCGCTTTTGCTTTTTCCTGGTTCTTCGTCGCTTTCTTTGAGTTGGATATCGCCTCGCGCTTGGTGAATGCCTATTTGGGCATATCCAACGGTTTTGATAACAGCACGGTTGGTTACATTTTGACCGCGATGATCATCGCCGGCGGCAGTGCTGGCGTGAACCGTGTATTTCGCGCTTTCGGCATCCGCCCATTGGGGCCACCGGCCGAAGTTGCTGGACCGAAGGACGACACGACCGCGTGGATTTCTGTCACAATCGCTCGCAATGAAGCGGTCGGGCCGATCACTGTGCTTTATGGTGAGCCGGGTCAGGAAGCCGTTGTTGGGACTGTCAACGGGACGAGCGACCGCGGTTGGTTTTCTAGCTTGTTTCTTCGGAACAAGGGTAGGTTTCCAGAGAGTGGCGGATACAGCGTCAATGCCACAACAGATCAGCGCGCAATCAGAGTTTTCGCGCAAGACAAGGAAGGCAAGCCGATCCCAGTGCTTGTTTGGGGGCCCTTTGCGATTGGGCCCCGTGCCATCATCGATGTTGTTCGCAAAGTCTGAGCATCTATCTGGCGTCTGGATGTACGGAGATTTTAAGAGGACTACTCTTTAAAATGACGCCAATTTTATTTCATGGCACAAAAATTCTTTTCCGAGTGGCCCTATCGTATTATTGCCGTGTCGATACAGCTATCTGTTCATATCTAGAATTTCTATCTTGGTCTTGCGCTGCGCCCCTTTCTTACACGCTGCTTGGCCTTTCGGGCCGCGTTGATCCCCGAAGCGGACCGGTATCTCGCAACTCTCCGCATCGGGCAGAACAAAGCCGCCTCTCGATATTCGATCATGCTACGTCCCCGGCACCTTACATCGCCAGTTTCTCAGTTAGCGCCCACGAATTCTAGGGTTCCGGTGGCGACTCTGGCCAGTTGTCCGCCAATTACAATCTGAATTGCACCGTCCGTTCCGGCGGTGCCGGCGGCGCCCGGGGCTGATTGCTGCCCACTGCTGCCCCCAGATCCATTGCTGGCCGTCTGCCTGCACAATCCGTTTGCCGAGCCCCGGGACGCTCCCGCACCGCCAGAACCCGGCGTACCGGGAGATCCCGGCGCACCGCCATCACCCCCTTGGGCCAGAACTTCGACCAACGCGTCGGGATCAACTTCGCCCAGCCTCACTTCGACCGCTCCGGCATCACCGCCGTCTCCTCCGTTTCCTCCTCGCCCGGCATCACCGCCGGCCCCACCGTTTCCGCCGTTCTGAGGCCCGCGGCTGCAATCGAACGCACCGCTCGAGGCGTTGTTGCCTCGCGCGCCGTTGCCGCCAGCGCCACCTGCCCCCCCCTGGCCGCCCGAGCCCGCGGATTGGCCGGAATTGTCAATCCTCAGCGTGCCGAACAGACGTTCGGCCTCGATCCGGATGTTGCCAGCCGACCCTCCGTCCGAGCCGTTTCCGCCTAATTCGCCGCTACCGCCCGCTGCGCCCGGAGTGCCGGTGCCGCTTCCGGATGATCCGCGCGGGCCAGACGCACCCGCGCTTCCAGGTTGAGCGGAAACGGGGAATGCCTGGATCGTCGCCTGCGCCGCCCGGATCGTATGCGCACGGATAAGAATCGGGTCGCCGCCGGTCACAAAAGATCCATTCAGTATTAACTCGCGGCCGCTGTAATCATACACTTTCGTGCCGTTGACCTCGCGGAGGAACGCCTGATCCAGCTCCGCCGGTTCCAGGACCGTGATCGTTTCGCTTGCGGAGTCACTTTGTCCCCAGCGGTCGCCCACCTTGAAGTGCACGACGTGCCCGCCCGGTGTCGTCGAAGAGAACACATACTCGTCGCTGGTCGAGAGCCGGGCGGGATCGTCGCCGACGCTCCAGACGAAGGTCAAATCGTCATCGTGAGGGAGCCCCTTTAGGTTCACGCTTTCGTTGCGCGACACGACAAGCCTGTCAGCCCGGATCCTTGGCTCCTCCAAGCGTGGGGCCACGACGCGCAGTTCGGCCGTGCCCGTGCCACGTTGTCCGTAGGAATCTGTCACCTCCAGTTCCACAATGTAGTTGCCTGGTTTTTCGGGAAGGAATGTCACGTTCTCCCCCTGACCCTTCCAGACGATGCCACCTTCCAGCAATACGCGCCATTCGTAGGTCTCGGGACGTGGTCCGGGCTCGACCAGCGTCCCGGATGACTCCAGGTCCGATCCGTCTCCAAGCGTAACAACATGCGGGTTCAGCCGTATTCTGGGCTCAGGTGCGCTCGCCTTGTTGACCGAAAACTGGAAGCCGACCTCGGCTCTCTTGGGCCACAGATTGAACAGACCTCCATCGGTGACCAGGTATCTAACGTCGTGTAAACCCGGCAATTCCGGAACGAATCGCAGGTCCCGCCCTATACCATTGAGCTCTCTCACCCAGTCGCCGTCCTCCTGTTTGCGCAGTACCAAGAATTCGTACCTTAAGTCGCCTGACCAGCCGCGATCCTGGGCGGTGACGGTCAGTTCCAGGGGCTCGGGTCGTCTGGACAGGATTAAGCTGTGCCCGCTCGGGTCGCGCAATTCGTGGGCGTTCATCACTTCGAACCCCAGCAGACGTGGGGGCCTTTCGGTCAGTAGCGCCACGCCGAGGGACATCGCCGCGACGGCGATCGCCGCCCCAAGAACCTTCCAAACGGCAGGCGGTTGCCGCGTGGTCCCGTGGTTCCCAGCGAGATCCGGACCTTGTGCGCCAACGGCCTCGTCGATGGGTTTCGCTGGCACCAAGGGAGCTTCGAGGTTCAACTCGTCACTCGCCCGTCTTTTCTGAAGGCTCTCGGCACCCCGAGCGGTGAGAGGACCGAATTCGCCATCCACCGGCCCGCCATCGATGTCTTCGGCATGGCACCAAAGCTGAATGAATGCAATTAGGCGCATGTCGTCATCCCAAGTCTCGATGCCTGCGGGTGCGCCGGGCCAATAAACAAAGGTTTCGTCCAAGGCCCGAAGCATCATTGGCCCGACATCTCCGTCGATCGGGCCATTGTAATGTTTCAGGCCATGCAGCCTTTCCTGCAAAAGTACGATGATGCTCGACCGCAGCCCCGGCACGTCGGGGCGTGGCGGCTGGGGTGTCGAGCGCGCAGGGGCCGGTTCCGGATCGGACGCACCATTGGCTTCGGCGACCGGAATCAGGATGACCGATTCATGCAGTGCGTTCTTGGTCCAGGGGGTCTGCCGGCCTCCGGTTTCCGTCACGACATCCCTGCACACGGTGGTCAGCACGTCGCGGATCTCGGCGCCCGGCGTTGCCAGGTGCCGTGATAAGGCCGCCGTGAATGCGCTCAGGCCGCCGCCTGCATCGAAAGCCACATGCCCTTCCTCGGCGGCATAGGCGATCAGCGCCTGACCAAGATGTTCCGTAGACACCGGCGATAGGCCCATGCGCCCGATCTCGATGCTCTTCGTCCCGTTTCCCGTTTCGCCCATGGCGAACGGGTCGTCGCGGCACGCGTCGAGAAACAACAGGCTCACGCGGGCCTTTGCACGCATCTGGGCCAGAAGGTTGTCGAGCGGGATGGTAATCCGTCCGAAATCTCGCGTATCGACCAGGCGCTCGCTGACCGGCAACATGTGGTTGCTCCCGTCCGGCGCTTGCGCGCCATGGCCCGAGTAATAGAACAGCGCGATTGTATCAGGCCTCAACCGATCGATGAAATCGTCCGTCCGTGAGCGAAAGTCGTGGTAATCACTGTCGAACCCGGGGGCCAGCACCTCGAAGCCGACACGTTCCAGCGTGGTCGCCATTGTTCTGGCGTCGCGTCGCGGAGCATCAAGTCGGGTTGCGTGGCGGTAGGCGCCGTTGCCGATAACCAACGCGATCTTGCGGTCCTGCATCCGGCCCTCCTCAGATTTCCACCGCAAGCCCGGCAGTCGCCGGCGGCTCGGGGAAGACGCATTCATAGGCCCAGCGGGACTTCAGCGCCGAATTGTCCCAGATCTCCGAGTTCGGCTGGCGGGCATTGAAGTAAAACGTCTTGTGTCGCTCTGGGTCGGCTGCCAGCAGGCGGGCCACGGTCTGCGGATCGGGATGGTCGTGCCGCGTGCCGTCTGTCGAAATGGCAAAACGGGTGCAGTCGACCATCTGCATCAGATCGGCCGATGTATTGGCCTTGGACCCATGGTGGCAAAGCTTGAAAAGGTCCAGCTTCAGTCTGTTGTCCGGACCGTGGCCCAGCGCCCTCAGCGACGCCGCCACGCGGGAAGGATGCGCGTCCGCGCCAAGCAGAACGCGCTTGCCTTCGAACTCCGCAAGGAATGCGATCGATGCACCATTGGGCTCGGTACGGTCCTCCTTGAAGGGTTCAGCAGCGAGCGCCTCGACATCGAGGACAGACAGCGCCTCCAGTCCTGGCGGTGCCGCGTCTTCGGCATCGGCATCGCCGCGGCGCAGATTAGCATCCTGCAGCGTGTCCTCCCAATCGGGCTCTAGTCGGGCCAGATCCTCATCCGATGGGCTCAGCAGGATGACAACCAGACCGCCCGGTAAAAGCAACGGGCCCGCCGCCGCGGCGCTATCGACCGAGACCGGACCATAGGCGAAGGCCTGGTTCCAGGGCCAACCGAAGCGCTCGATCCCGTCACTCAGCTTGTTGCCCTGTGCTATCGACAATGGCTCAAGCACGTTTGCGCGTTGTTTGGCCGTGGCGTGGTGTCGGTAACCGTTGAACCAGACATCCCCCGGAGTGAAGGGTGCCGTGGTCTCGCGGACTAAGGGCATCGCCCCCGAGATATGGTCGGCGTCGACATGGCTTATGTTGAAAAGCTCGATTCGATCTGCCTGTGTCAGCCACGGCCTCAGCGCGGCATAGTTTTTAGTGCGGCCCAGGTCGATCACCGCGTGGTGCGGTGCCGCGTCCTTGCCCCAGGACAGGACTAGGGCGTCTCCTTCCGAAGCTTCGTGTAGTGTAAGGCGAAACATCTCAACCGTCTCCTTCAGGCAGCTTCAAGACAGTGAATGTGCCGAGGGGGTCGCTCTGCCACGACCAGCGCTGCGCCTCGGCGGCATGATCTAGTCCCAAAGACTGAAGCCCCTCTGCAAGCCAGTCGACCGCCAGTGAAAAGACCGGCACACCGCGTTTCTGCGCGTCCAAATAGGCAGTTCTTGCCTGACTTCCTTTGCCTGCCATCTGCAGATACCGGCCCAGCGCGACCGCGCCGTCCGGTAGGGTGGGAAACCAGTTGGCCAGGTTCTCCAGCCACCTGGGCTTTAGATCGAAATCCTCTATCCGTCCGCAGGCGATCGCCGTCAGCGCGCCTGCGCAAGCGGCAAGCGAGTTCGAGGTCTTCTCGGACACGGCTTCCTCCACGGCGCTTCCGAGAGCGTGAAGGGCTGTGGCGCTGCTGGCGAAATCGCGTCTGCCCAGGAAGGCCAGGAGGGGTCTCCAGCGCGAGACTTCAACAAAGCTTCGCAGATGGCTTCGCGGTCCCCATGCGGAATCTAACAGCACTGAGGGGTTCCATTGATCGTCCCACCGCCCGCGCATTCCCAAAGTCGGAACAAAGGCAAGTTCGTGCCAGCCATTGCCCTTCGCACGAACCCAGACGGGGCCGCCGGTCTCGCCCGAGAAAATACCGCCAAGGCGCACGTCTGCGTCGTCCTCGACATCGAACAGGAAAAAGCGTCCATCGCTTGGACCCACGGCCAACCGTATATCCGCAACCCCCGCATCCCGGTCGGGCATGCGTCCCGCCGCCACTGACGCTGTCACCAGTCGCACTACAGGGGCTGTTTGGTCGATCCGGGACTCGGTCCGGTCGGTCCCCGGCGGAATAACCCCTGACCGTACCGCATCCAGCATCCACTCGTGAGGTGAGACCGGGCGAGGCACGGTCACCTCCAGTTCATCGCCACCGCGGATATTGACGTTTGCTTCAATCCGAGCGCCATCGGGGCGCACAACTTCGACCCGGTGCAGCCCCGGATCCAGGTTGTTCAGCGGCACGGCCTCGCTGATGCTGCCTGTCGGAAGGTTCGCCATCAAACTGCCGCCGGACGCGCTTTCGAGCATTGGCCCGATACCGCCCGGTGCCATAGGCTGGACGCGTGCCACCCCGTCGTCTGCGGAGAAGCCGCGCAGGAACATCTTGCCCGGGCCATCGCCTTCGCCACGTCCCGATTTTGTCCGCTGGATCGACAAGACAAGCGGGTTTGGTATGGGTTGGAATGCGACGGGTGGCGTCAGTGTCACGTCGCTCCGCGCAAGCTCATTGCCTTCGACATCGCAAAGCCGGATCGAATGTTCGTCAAGCGCTGGAAGGTCGATACGTGCGTGCCGCGCCCCGGGACCGGCGGGACCCCAGTTGGTTCCATTTCCAGAGCCATCCTCAAGCACGATCTTCCAAGGATCGTCCGACCACGGCGGCTCGACCGTCATGAAGAGGGTGACCATGTTGGTCGGAGGAGCCACCGCGACCGAAAAGTCCCTGCTTAACTGAAACTGGGGCAATTGCACCGATGCTCCACCCCTTTCGTTCAATTCAAGGATCTTTCCAGTCACATTGCTGAGCGTTCCCGACCCGATCTGCCAGTTCGAGTTCGGGCTGGCAGCCAAGCCGTTCAGCGCTTCGAGCAGAGCGCTCGTGAAAAGCGTGGGTCCGTCCCTCTTACCGAAGGCTTTTTTTCCCAGAAGTGTGGAGCACATCACTTGCGGCTCTTGCTGTATCTGAGCGCCGGGGATCGGCCCGATCAGGCGATCGCCCAAAGTTTCGGTCGAACTGAAGGTGGCGTTCTCATCGCGGCAGCAATCGAAGATCAGAAGCTTTCCAGCAACGTCGATCTGCCGCAGTGCAGTCA
>NZ_JBARVQ010000499.1:0-5978 GCF_049646345.1 Albidovulum sp.
TTGCCGCGCAGGGCGGTATCGAGCGTACTGCCATAGGAGCGCAGGTTGACCTTGAGGGCTGCAGCAATCTCGTTATTTCCGGTAAGGGCAGCGAAGTCGCCCCAGTTGATCCACTTCGGCGTCAGCTTGTCGAAGTCGAGAAGTGTCTTGGTTTCAAAACCCTGCATCGATCCAATCAGCGACGGCGCTGCCACCGGCAGCCAGATTTCCTCGAACAGGGGAGCGCCATCCCAACCTGCAGGAATATCAGACCCGTAATAAAAAACGGCATCTGCCTCGAAGTCGAAAAGGTCCGCATCCTTGTCCGAGGCCGTCAGCGTCACCGGCACGGCGTTCGGCCCGAGCAGGTATTCATTGATACGCGGCGTCAGCCAATACTGTGCCACGGCGACATTCGCGGCGAATGACAGCCTGTCTGCCCCCGTCGCGCGGCGTATCTGTTGCAGGCAGGTATTCAGGTAGTCCAGCGCCTCTGAAGTGTTGGTAGCCAGTGTTTTTCCGTTGCGCGACAGCGCGATATTGCGCCCGCTGCGATGCACAAGCGGCAACCCCAGCCAGTCTTCCAGCACCTTCACCCGCTTGCTGACCGCCGCCTGGCTGACATTCAGTTCTTCGGCGGCGCGGGTGAAGCTGCCATGCCGGGCGACAGCCTCGAAGAACAGCAGGTAGTCCAGCGGCGGCAGGGAGCGGCGGAAGTTTTTCATAACTTTTGGTTATCATAAATCCGCAACAGATGTCACTTTGGAAATCGCCGGGCCGGGCCTACGCTGATGCATCATTTCGGCCCGTCTGATTTTCGATGCGAGAGGGGCCGGACGCGCGAGGGAATGCCATATGTTCACCGAAAGACTGTCCCGTTTTCAGACCCGTCTGGCCGAGGCTGGCATTGATGTGGCGCTGATCACGGATGACGACAACGTCTATTACCTGACCGGCTACTACGACTATCTGCATATGGAATTCGGCCGCCCGACGATCCTCGTCGTACCGAAGGATGGCCCCTCGCTGCTGATCACGCCGACGATTGACCTCAATTCCGCCAAGGCGGCGGCGCGTGTCGACCGCATCGCGCCCTGGAATGACGGCATGGGCAAGGAATGGCGCGAGGAATTGCCGGAGGCCGTCAAGGGCGCGGGCAAGGTGGGGATCGAGCCGGGCCACATGCCGCCCCTTGTGCGGGCCTATGTTGATGAACTGATCGGCAAGGAGCGGCTCACCAGTGTGACCCCGATCCTGAACGAAATGCGGATGATCAAGTCGGATGAGGAACTGCAACTCGCCCGCCATGCGGGGCAGGTCGCGACCGCGATGATGGAAGCGGGCCGCGCAGCAATCGGTAATGGCGTGCCGGAATACGAAGTGGCGATTGCCACATCGCAGGCCGGGACCCGCAAGGCGGCGGAATTGCTGGCCGCGCATTACGACGATGCCGACATGTCGCCCAACACGCATTTTCTGCAGATCATGGCCTCGGGCAGCGACATCATCAAAACCCATCATCGCGCCTCGACCCGCATCATGCGGGTGGGGGAGCCGGTTTTCCTCTGCTTCTGCGGCATGACCAACTTCCATCGCTTCAAGCTGGGCTTCGACCGCACCTTCTGGATCGGCGATGCGCCGGACGATCAGGTCGCGGTCTATGAGGTGGCAGTGGCCAGCCAGAAGGCGGCACTCGACGCACTAAAGCCCGGTGTCACCGCCGAAAGCGTCCATGCGGCCTATGCCGAGGTCATTCAGGGCGCGGGTTTCGAATATCCGTTCCGCTGCGGCCGCGCGACCGGCTTCAGCTTCCTGGAGGCGCCGCAGCTCGTGACCGGCGACACGACCGTGATCCAGCCCGGCATGGTGCTGGCCGTCGACGGCTCGGTCTCGGTCGACACGTTCCGCGCGCAGGTCGGCGACAGCTTCATCATCACCGAAAGCGGCTGGGAGCCGCTGACAAGCCACCCCAAATCCGTCGAGGAGGTTATTCTTTAGATGTTCCAGCCCGGTCAGATCATCACATCAAAGCCCCGCACCCCCGAAATGGATGCTGGCCGCTTCCACCGCGCCAAGCTCGGCTTCATCCTCATGTCCACCGATCCCTCTGCCGAGGGCGATTTCTGGGACATGGCGCCCGAAGGCGTCGCCGTCTATGTCACGCGGCTGAAAACCGACGATCACACCACGACCGAAACGCTCGCGCTGCATATCGAACATATGGCCGACGCCGCGTCGCGCATCCAGCCCGAGGCAAAGCCGGATGTGGTCAGCTATTCCTGTACTTCAGGTTCCATCGTCATCGGCGAAGACCGGGTGATGGCCGAGATCAAAAAGGGCGCACCCTGGGCGCAGCCGATGTGCCTGGTGCAGGGTGTCCTTGATGCGCTGAATGAGTTGGGCGTCAAGAAGCTGGTCGTGGGCACGCCCTATCTTGACGACATCAACACCGCCGAGGCGGAGTTTCTTGTCGAACGCGGCTTTGACGTGCTCGACATTCAGGGCCTCAACATCGCCAGCGGTTGGGATATGGGGCTGGTCACGCCTGAATACTGGAAGAAATTCGCGCTGGAGATCGACCGGCCCGATGCCGATGCGATCTTCCTCAGCTGCGGCGGCGTGCGGTCGCTGCCCGCAGTGGCAGAGATCGAGCAGATCACCGGTAAGCCGGTCATCACGTCCAATCAGGCGCAGTTCTGGTCCTGCCTGCGCCGCGCGGGCATCATGGATGAGCTGGAGGGCTTCGGCCAGATCTTCAAACATCCCGGCAAGCATCTGCGCTAGACCTGCTGATCAGATGACCCGCTTCACCGCATGGAATGTCTTCTGGCAGGGGATGACCGGCCAGAAGGGCTGGACCCGTCAGTGGCGCGATCCGGAGCCGAAGGCCCAGTACGATGTGGTCATCGTCGGCGGCGGGCTACACGGGCTTGCCACCGCCTATTATCTGGCCAAGACCCATGGGGTGGCGAATATCGCCGTTCTCGAAAAGGGCTGGATCGGCGGCGGCAATGCCGGGCGCAACACCACCATCGTTCGGTCGAACTATGCGCGCCCCGGCAACCGGGAGTTCTATGAGCATTCGCTGCGGCTCTGGGAAAGCCTGAGCCATGAGTTGAACTACAACGTGATGTTCTCGCAGCGCTCGCATATCGCGCTGTTGCACAGCCCCGGCGCCATCGACGCGGCGTCGCGCAACTACAATACGATGCGGCTGACCGGCACTGCGGATGCGGAAATCTGGGATCTGCCGACGCTGAAGCGCGCCGTGCCTCATCTGAACTACGCCGCCGATGCGCGGTTCCCGATCATGGGGGCGGCGGTGCAGAAACGCGCGGGCACGGCGCGGCACGATGCGGTTGCCTTGGGTTATGCCCGCGCTGCCGATGCGCGCGGCGTCGACATCATCCAGAACTGCAAGGTCGAGGGGATCGCCCGCGAGGGTGGCCGGATCACCGCGCTTGAGACCTCACGCGGTCGGATCACCGCCGGAAAGGTCGCCTTTGCTGTCGCGGGCAGCACCTCGCTTCTGTGGCAGATGGCGGGGCTTGGCCGCCTGCCGATCGAAAGCCACAAGCTGCAGGCCTTTGTGTCAGAGCCGCTGAAACCGCTTCTCGATCAGGTCGTGGTCTTCGGCATGGGCGGGGCGCATTTCTACATCTCGCAATCCGACAAGGGCGGGATGGTCTTCGGTGGTGATCTGGACTGGTACAAGTCCTATGCCCAACGCGGCAACTTGCCCATCGTGCAGGACGTGGCCGAGGCCGCGATGTCGGTTCTGCCCTGCCTTGGCCGGGTGAAGCTGTTGCGGCATTGGTCGGGGCTGGTCGACATGTCGATGGATGGATCGCATTTCATCTGCAAGACGCCTCTCGACAACCTCTACCTGAATGCCGGCTGGAACTACGGCGGCTTCAAGGCCAGCCCTGCCTCGGGCTGGTGGTTCGCCGACCTCATCGCCAACGACCGGCCCGCGCCGATGATCGCGCCTTTCGACCTGAAACGGTTCGAACGCGGGGTTCAGATCGACGAACGCGGCGCCGGGCCCGACTGCAAACTGCACGGATAGGACGAGATGCTACGGATTGACTGCCCCTTCTGCGGCACCCGCGATCACAGCGAATTCAGCTATGGCGGCGACGGGTCCGTCACCTATCCCGCCCTTGATGCGCCAATGCAGGATTGGCACGACGCGGTCTTTTTGCGCGGGAATATCTGCGGGCGGCAGGTGGAGACATGGCAGCATGTCCATGGTTGCCGCATGTGGCTGATGGTCGAGCGCGATACCCTGACGCATGAGATCTTTTCGGTCCGCCCCGCCCATCCGGGTCTGGCATCGGCGCTGGAGGCCGCGGAATGAGCGCCCGGCGTCTGGACAAAGGCGGCCGGATTGATCGCACGCGGCCCGTCAGCTTCCGCTGGGACGGGCTGACCCTTAAGGGTTTCGCGGGCGATACTCTGGCCTCGGCGCTGATGGCAAACGGGCAGACCAAACTCGGTCGCAGCTTCAAATATCACCGCCCGCGCGGCATCATGTCGGCCGGGGTCGAGGAATCCGGCGCCATTGTCTCGGTGGGCCACGGCGCGCGGCATGAGCCGAACGTCAAGGCGACGATGCAGGAGCTTTATGCGGGGCTGGAGGCCAACGGTCAGAACGCCTGGCCCAACGTGCGCTTCGACCTCGGCGCGGTGAACGGGCTCTTCGGTCGCTTCTTCTCGGCGGGGTTCTATTACAAGACCTTCATGGGCCTGCCGCCCTTTGAATGGGGGCGCGGCACCGGCCTCTGGATGCAGTATGAAAAGCTGATCCGCAAGGCGGCCGGGATGGGCCGGGCCAGCCGCGAAGCCGACCCGGACAGTTATGATTACGCCCATGCCTTTTGCGATATTCTTGTCGTGGGCTCGGGCCCCGCTGGCCTCAATGCTGCATTGACGGCGGCAGAGGCGGGCCGCGACGTGATGCTGGTCGAGCAGGATTTTGAGCTGGGCGGCGATTATCTGAACGACCCCGCCGCCGAAGGCGAACGCTCCGCGCTGGTCGCCGCCGTGGAACGCGCGGGCGTCCGCATCCTGACCCGCACCACGGCTTTCGGTCTTTATGACGGTGGTGTCGCGGGGCTGGTGGAGAGGGTGACGGATCATCTGGCCGCGCCCGATCCGCATCTGCCGCGTCAGCGTTTCTGGACAGTGCGGGCGGGCGCGACGGTACTGGCAACCGGGGCGCTGGAACGCTCCATCGCCTTCGCGGACAATGACCGGCCCGGCGTGATGACGGCTGCGGCTGCGCGGAGCTATCTCAACCGCTACGGTATCCTGCCGGGTCAACGCATCGTCATCGCGACCACGAACGACAGCGCCTATGGCGCCGCGGGCGAACTGGCCGCCGCCGGGGCAGAGGTCGTGCTGGCCGATGCGCGGAGCGATGCGGTATTGGCCCCTGAAAGGGTCAGCTTGCGGCCGGGTCTGGCGCCCCTTGCTGTCCTCGGACGGCGCGGTGTGGAGGGCGTCAGACTTGCCACCCGCTCCGGCGCAGGCTGGTCAGAGGCCGCCCGCGAAGACTGCGACCTTTTGCTAGTTTCGGGCGGCTGGTCGCCGGTCGTGAACCTCTCCTCTCACCGGGGGGCCAAGCCCGTCTGGAATGCCGATCTGGCCTGTTTCCTCGCCGGACCGACAGAGGAGCCCATCCATATGGCAGGCTCTGCCGATGGCGTCTGGAATCGGGCCGATTGCGCGGCCTCCGGCGTGGCGGCGGCGCGCCGCGCAATGGGCGAAGCGGCCGAGGCACCAGCCCCGGGCGGCTGGACGCAGCCGATCCAGCCCGTCTATGAGGTGCGTCAGCCCGAGACACGCGCGAAGGCCTTTGTCGATCCGCAGCATGACGTGACCGGCGACGATGTGCGGCTGGCCCATCAGGAGGGCTTCGTCTCGGTCGAGCATCTGAAACGCTACACCACGCTTGGCATGGCGACCGATCAGGGCAAGATGGGCAATGTCATCGG
>NZ_JBARVQ010000500.1:0-1643 GCF_049646345.1 Albidovulum sp.
CGTCAAGGGCGAGGACAATTTCGAAGCCGGTGTGCCGGAATCGTTCAATGTTCTCGTCAAGGAAGTGCGGGGCCTCGGCCTCAACATGGAACTCCTGGATGCGGAGGGTGACGAGTAGGGAACCCGAATTTTCTCCGAAAATTCGACGATTTTTCGGAGAAAAATCGCTCCTCTTGCCCAACGCGCCGATTCAAGGATTTGAAGATGAACCAGGAACTCTCGACCAACCCGTTCAACCCGCTGACCCCGCCGAAGCAGTTCGACGAGATCAAGATCTCGCTCGCCTCGCCCGAGCGGATCCTGTCGTGGTCATTCGGTGAGATCAAAAAGCCCGAGACCATCAACTACCGGACGTTCAAGCCCGAGCGCGACGGTCTCTTCTGTGCCCGTATCTTCGGGCCGATCAAGGACTACGAATGCCTGTGCGGCAAGTACAAGCGCATGAAATATCGCGGCGTCGTCTGCGAGAAATGCGGTGTCGAAGTGACGCTGCAGAAGGTGCGGCGCGAGCGGATGGGCCATATCGAACTGGCCGCCCCCGTCGCCCATATCTGGTTCCTGAAGTCGCTGCCCTCCCGCATCGGCCTCATGCTCGACATGACGCTGCGCGATCTTGAGCGCATCCTCTATTTCGAAAACTATGTCGTGATCGAGCCGGGTCTGACCGACCTTTCCTACGGCCAGTTGATGAGCGAAGAGGACTATCTCGACGCGCAGGACCAGTATGGCGCCGACGCCTTTACTGCCAATATCGGCGCCGAAGCGATCCGCGAAATGCTGGCGGCGATCGATCTTGAGGCGACGGCCGAACAGCTTCGTGAAGAGCTGAAGGAAGCCACGGGTGAGCTGAAGCCGAAGAAGATCATCAAGCGGCTGAAGATCGTCGAGAACTTCATCGAAAGCGGCAACCGCCCGGAATGGATGGTGCTGACCGTCGTTCCGGTCATCCCGCCGGAACTGCGCCCGCTGGTGCCGCTCGATGGGGGCCGTTTCGCGACCTCGGACCTCAACGATCTTTACCGCCGGGTCATCAACCGGAACAACCGTCTGAAGCGGCTGATCGAACTGCGCGCGCCCGATATCATCGTCCGCAACGAAAAGCGGATGCTGCAGGAATCTGTCGACGCTCTCTTCGACAATGGCCGCCGTGGCCGCGTCATCACGGGTGCCAACAAGCGCCCGCTGAAGTCGTTGTCGGATATGCTGAAAGGCAAGCAGGGCCGGTTCCGCCAGAACCTTCTTGGTAAGCGCGTCGACTTCTCGGGCCGTTCGGTCATCGTGACCGGTCCGGAACTGAAGCTGCATCAATGCGGTCTGCCGAAGAAGATGGCCTTGGAGCTCTTCAAGCCCTTCATCTACAGCCGTCTTGAAGCCAAGGGCCTCTCCTCGACCGTCAAACAGGCCAAGAAGCTTGTGGAAAAAGAGCGTCCGGAAGTCTGGGACATCCTCGATGAGGTAATCCGCGAACACCCCGTGATGCTGAACCGCGCGCCGACCCTGCACCGTCTGGGCATTCAGGCGTTCGAGCCGGTCCTGATCGAAGGCAAGGCGATCCAGCTTCACCCGCTGGTCTGTTCGGCCTTCAACGCCGATTTCGACGGCGACCAGATGGCTGTCCACGTGCCGCTCAGCCTTGAGGCGCA
>NZ_JBARVQ010000501.1:0-5114 GCF_049646345.1 Albidovulum sp.
GGAGAAAACCCCCCAGGTGAACTCGACGCGCGGCGGCGCATGGGTGTCTGCGTCAATGCCGATGAGGTCGGTAAAGCGGCGCGTCACTTCCGAGACATCCGCCGAATTTCCATCCGTATACGTATCGAAAAGCAACTCCATGCTCAGCGCCTGCGCGGTCCCGTTCACGAACTGCAGGATCGGATTCGAGAGGCCGGGCACCGGCGTTTCTTGATAGCTCGCACCATACTCCACCGAATATTCCGTGGGATTGAAATGCACCTCGACTTCCGCATCCTTATTGCGGCCCTCAAGTACCTTGATCTTCGCCTTGACGAGCGGTTTGGTCATGGCTCAGCCCCTCCCTCTGCGTTCGGTCTCAACGCGCAGGCGCTTTTCGAAGCGCTGCCAGAGCACCTTGTCCAGCGCCGCGATGTCGATCTGCGGGGCCTGCGGTGCGGCGGTTTCGTGTACCTTGGGCGTAGGCGCAGGGGCGGGCGGTGCGGCGGGTGTTGCAGGCTCGGCGCGAAAGCTGCGCGGCACCGGCGTGGGCTCTGCGGGGGCGGGCTGCGCTGCGGCGATGCTACGGAGGGTCCGGGCCGGAGCTACAAAGGCGCTGTCGGTTTCCGCTTGCACCTCAACCGCGCGGCGCAATTCGCGCGGGGCGCGCGTTTCCGGCGCATCGAACTGAGGCTGCGCCCGATCGGCGGCTGCGGCGCGCGGCACCTCCACCCTGCCTGCAACATCAACCCTTTGGCGAAACACCAGATGACGGTTTGCCACAGTCGTGATTTGAATGCGGCGGTGCTGGTGGTCTGTGTGCAACATCGCCCTGCCCGATGCGCGCGCATGCATGGCGCACGATGCCGGGGTGAGCGCGGTGGGGCGCTGCGCTGCGGCCATTGGCGTAGACGGCGCGTCTAATATCGGCTGCGCAATGGTCATCTCCGCCGCCGCGCGCCAGGGCGCGGTATGGGTGCGCGCAGGATGCACCGTCGGAGCCATCTGCGCAAAAATAGTCTCGGTCCGGTGATGATGCAGAACGGCACCGGGCGCAGAGCTACGGCCCAAAGGTGCCGCAGGCGCGGTTGCGGCGCGCGGCTGCACTGTTTCAGCCAGAGTGGGACGGTTCCAGACCGGGCGGAACACGCGGGTGGGCGACGCCTCGGCGGGCTGAACCTCGGTCGTGACCTGACTGGAGAAAAACCGCTCCGTCGCCGCGTGATACTGCCGGATCATCACCTCAAAGCGCGGCGCAAGCGTAACGTGATGCACCGACGAAAGGCGCGAGCCGGGCGCGGAGGGCACCGTCACCCGAGCAACCACCGGGCGCACAGGCCCGCGGAAATGTCGCGCCACGGGGGCGACCGCGCGCGGCTGTGGCGAATACGCCCGCCCAAGACCGCCCGTCAGCACCCCAAAGGGGCGACGCGCCGTCAGCGGCTTACGCGGCAGGATATGCGCGCGCCCGATCATTGCTTGGTCAACCCGTGATGAACAAGCTCAAAGCTCTCGACCGCCACCGCGTTGCTCGAGGCGTCCAGATCCGTGGCCCCCCATTTGGTCGGGAAGGCGTCGGCACAGACCCAGCGCCAAGCCTCCACGCCCACCTCGTCCAACAAGATGATGCTGATCGTGCGGCGCTCGATAGCGCCGCTCACCACATCCTCGTGCCAGTCCCACATCCACGGGTCCAGCAGTCCGCGCTTGAGCACCAGCGTCGCCTGCACCGTCTTGGTGATCAGCTGGATGTCATGGTCGTTCACCCCGCCCTCGCGGTAGGGCTCCACTTCCGTCGTGCGCTCCAGCCCAGAGACGGATTGCACGCCACCCCGATCGAGGCTTTGCGCCTCAATGCGAAAACGGAAATTGCGGTATGGCATCGTCATTGTCTTTTCCCCTTTGGGTTCATGTCCTGGTCGATCCGGTGCACAGCCGGTTCACGTCACATCTGTTCGATCCGCCGCGCCGCCGGGCCTGCATCGAATTGCCGGTTGATCCCCGAAATGCGACCACACCATTCACGGCGTTCGGCATGGTCGAGCCCCAAAAGCTCTGTGCTCGACCAGTGAAAGTGGTAGGCGATAAAGGCCATCTCCTCGTAGAGCTCACCGAGGGGATAAAGCCTCAGGCCTCCCCCATCACACCGAACCCTTCTGCCCGCTGGGCCCCGGCGCTCAGGCCCGGCACCTCGGCCTCGCCATCCGCGTTGAACTCCTCGTAAAGCGCCTGCAGGTAGTTGAGGTCAGAGGCGAAAAGCCCCTCCACGACCTTTGTGTTCACATCCTGCAGACTGCCCAGCCGGGTAATTACGCGGCTCAGCACGATCACCGCCAGATAGGCCGGGTTCTGCTTTACGCGCGGGTCTTTGAGGGGCAGGATCTCATCGGCGGCCGTGGCCAGCCGCATCGAGCCTTCCTTGTGCAGATTGCCATCGGCATCTACGAACCCCTTGGGCAGGGTGAAGTCGGTCTCGGTCTCGAAAGCCATTTATCAATGCTCCTATTGAATACGGCGGATGCCTTCGTTGCACAGCTCAAGCGTGTCAATGGCGACTTCATTGCCCTTCCCGTTCAGGTCCGTAGGGTCATACTTGCAGGGCCAAGCCTTTGAAATCTCAAAAGCAATTTGGTCTTCGCCCTTGTCGTTCTGAATGCGAATGACCACGTTGCGCTGCGCATCGGCCAGCGGCGTCGCGTCATCGACGATCATCTGGTGCCAGTCCGCCAGCTCGGTGCTGTCGGTGATGCCCCACTTCAGGGTGATGTTACCGTATTTGTTCAAACCGTTGAACTTTTGCACCGTCGTGGTGTCGATGCCCTCGCGATATTCGATCGGCTCGGTCGAGGCGTCGCCAATGGCCACCTCGGCAAAGCCTGCCTGTTCGATGCTGTCTATCTCCAGCCGGTAGATAAAATTTCTTACGGGTACTTTTGCCATGAGAGGTCTCCTTTGCGCTCAGGTCAGCTTTTTGCTTCGCTGGTTTTCTGGAAAATACGGAAGATGACGAATTCGGCAGGCCGCACCGGCGCAATGCCGATCTCGACGATGAGCCGTCCGTTGAGGATGTCGTCCTGCGTCATCGTGGCGGGACCCACAGAGACCGAGAATGCCTCTTCCTCCTTGGCCCCGAAAAGCGCGCCCTCGCGCCACTGGCTGCGCAGAAACAGCGTGATCGTCTGCTGCACCCGCGCCCAGAGCCGCGCGTCGTTGGGCTCGAACACCACCCATTGGGTCGAATTGTAGATCGACGCCTCAAGGAAGATGAACAGACGCCGCACACTGACGTATTTCCACAAGGGATCGCTCGACAGGGTGCGCGCGCCCCACATGCGGATGCCGCGCCCTGGAAAGCGGCGGATGCAGTTCACGCCGCGCGGGTTCAAAAGCTCCTGCCGGGCGGTGTTGATGTCAAACCTCAGGTCGATAGCACCGGCGACGGGCACATTTGCCGGGGCCTTCCAGACCCCGCGCGCATTGTCCGTCAGCGCGTAGATACCACAGGCAGCCGCCCCCGGCGGCACCAGCGTCTTGACGCCCGTGCGCGGATGGGCGGTGTGATACCACGGGTAGTAGAAGGCCGCATATTGGCTGTCGATCTGGTTGCGGGGGTTCATCTCAGGGCTTGCCGCGATACTGGCGTCCCGTGCCGAATCCAGCACCGCAAAGCGGAACCGGTTGCGCTCGCAGTGATCCACCACGGCGCGCTGGATCAAGCGGTTGGCGTCGTCCGCATTGTGGATGCCCGGCGCGTGCAGGATGGCCACGTCTCGGTAGGCATCGAGGTTGAGCGCCGCCAGCCCGCGCAATGCGTTGGGGTCCTCGATGGGGTTGCCCAGATCGTCCCGGTCACCATTGAATTCAACCACCGTGGCAGCACCGCCGTCAACGCCACCCACGAGCGGCCCACCGATCACGTCTCCGGGGGCGGGTTGTGTGGCAGCCGCGTCATCGACATCCAGATTGATCAAGGCCGAGGTGCCCTCTCGGATCTGTTTTTGCCAGTAGTTGGCCGAGTCGGGGTCGAGGGCGAGGTCGTCGAAATCCTCGACCATGGAGGGGCGCGGCAGTTGATCGTCAATTGCAAACGGATCAAACAGCCCCCCCGGCACGTCGCGGCTCCAATAGGCGATCTGCAGACGAAAACCGATGGGCGTAAGGTCCGTCTCGCCGATCTTGACGCTTTCGGTGGTGCTGGCGACCACGCGGGCAAAGATGCGGTTTCCCGCTGCCCCCGGCCCGTTTGCGGTGATGGTGTAGCCATCAGTATCGAGTGCCGCCACAACCGCACCCGGCCCTACGATGCGCGCGATATAGCAGCGCCGCCCGCCGTTGTCGAAAAACGCCTTGACGCCGAAGGGCACGTATTTGTCCGGCGCAAAGACGTCGCCGTAAAGCCGCAAGTAGTCGCTGTAACTGGTGATGAAACTCGGTTGCAGCCGCCCGCGCTGGGTCTCTCCAACAATGGCCGCCGTACTGGTGGCGACCCCTTCGATCGGCTTGGGTCCACGCTCGATTTCCTCGATGAAAACGCCGGGGGCGAGATATTCTGGCATGTCCGTTCTCCCTTATGCCGCAGGCGGCGCTTCGCGCGCGGCCAGAGCGTCAATGATGGTCTTGATGATGGTCTTGGTCTTTTTGTCGTAGTCGTCCTTGGCCGCCTTGTGCGCCGCCTGCGCGGCCTGCAATTCGGCCTGAGCGGCGGCATCCGTGGCACGCGCGCTCTTGAAGGCATCCCAGGCGGCGACGATCTTGCCGTCGAGCGCGTCGGGCTTGACGATGTCGGGCGGGTCCTTCAGAAGAAGGTGCAGAAAGCCCTGCGCGCCCTGCCGGTCGCGGTCACCAAGGGCGAGCTTCCAGTAGGCCTCGCCCCGATTTGGGCCGTTGCGCAGCTTCTTGATGTCCTCGATGAGGGCGGCAGCCGCCTTGTGGCGCTTTTCGATGCTGTCCTTGGGCTTGCGCCAGCGATCCAGTGCCGCCTGCGCCTGCGCCAGTGCGGCGGCTGTGCCCTGCGCCTCGGCCGTCTTGGTGGCGAGTGCCACCGCGGTCGCCGAGACCTCCTGCGCGGCCCGGTCAATCGCACCAAGGGCATCGCTCTCGACTTCCTTCACCGCATCGATCTCATCACCCAAGGC
>NZ_JBARVQ010000502.1:0-2063 GCF_049646345.1 Albidovulum sp.
AGATGACCAGCTTAGCCGCATCCTCGACCGACATACGTTCCAGAAGCTGCACATCCGAGGCCGGAACATAAAGCAGAAAGCCCGAGGTCGGGTTCGGCGTGGTCGGCAGGAACACCGTCAGGATCTCCCCCTCTTCGGGGATCTTCTCGGCCACCTCGCCCTTGGCGGCGGTGGAGACGAAACCAACGGCCCAGATCCCCTTGCGCGGATACTCGATCAGACAGGCCCGGTCGAATTTCGTGTCGCTTTGCGAAAAGACCGTCTCGGCGATCTGCTTCAATCCGTTGTAGACAGAACGAACAAAGGGCATCCGGTCAACGAACCCTTCGGCCATCCCGATCAGCGACCGGCCGATCAGCCCCTTGGCGACCCAGCCGATAAAGACCGTGAAGAAAAGAAAGATCAGGACGCCAGCGCCACGCACCGAAATTGGCGGCTCATAGCCGAGGTAATAGGTCAAAAGCGCATCGGGGCGCCAGTTGGCGGGAATGAAGGGTAGGACCCAACCATCGATCCAGCCAACAAATTTCCAGATCAGCCAAAAGGTCAACCCAACAGGAAGGACAACGACAAGCCCGGTCAGGAAGTTCGAACGAAACCCGCCCCGCGCACGGCGACGCGGCGCGTTCTGATGGTCACTCCCTCGATCCGGCTTCATTCTGTCAGGCTCCCCCAAAGGCCGAATGTAAGCAGGCTTTGGCCTTATAACAATGGGGTTTTCACCGCTTTTGCAGACAAAGGGCGATGGCGCTGGCCAGCCGGGCGTTGTTGAGCACCAGCGCGATATTGGCACTTAACGAGCGGCCTTCGGTCAGCTCGAAGATACGCGCAAGAAGAAAGGGCGTTACCGCCTTGGCATTGATGGATTTTTCGGCCGCGTCAGCAAGCGCCTTCTCTATCAGCGGTGCGATCACCTCTTGCGGGATTTCCGCCTCGGTCGGGATCGGATTGGCGACAAGGTGGCCGCCGCCAATCCCAAGGGCCCGGCGGCTGGCGATGGCGCCCGCGATTTCCTCGGGGCTTTGCATCGTCAGGGGGGCGGTCAGGCCTGAACTGCGCGACCAGAAGGCCGGAAAATCGCGCTGGCCATAGGCGATGACCGGCACGCCGAGGCTTTCCAGTACTTCCAGTGTCTTGGGCAGGTCGAGAATGGCCTTGGCCCCCGCCGCAACGACCGCGACCGGGGTGCGGGCCAGCTCGTACAGGTCGGCGGAAATGTCGAACGTGTCGCTGGCGCCGCGATGAACGCCGCCAATCCCACCGGTGGCAAAGACCGCGATCTCCGCCAGATGGGCGCAGATCATCGTCGCGGCCACGGTGGTTGCACCGGTACGACCAACTGCAAGACAGGCGCCGAGATCGGCGCGGCTCAGCTTCATCGCGTCGGGGCTTTGCGCCAGCCGCGCCAGTTCGTCAGGTTCAAGGCCGATATGGATGCGCCCACCCATGACCGCGATCGTGGCAGGCACTGCACCTGCCGCGCGCACCTCCGCCTCCACCTGTTCGGCGGTCCGCAGATTTTGCGGATAGGGCATACCATGGGTGATGATGGTGGATTCCAGGGCCACGATGGCGCGACCATCGCGCTGCGCCGCCGATACCTCGGCGCTAAAGGTCAAGAATTCCTTCATGTTTCCCTCTGCTGATCGTCACGCCCCGGACCCGGCTGACGACTGACATAGCGGCCAGCTGCAGCCAAGGCCAGCCGAAGCGCCTCGGCCCTGCCATGGCCCTCCTGCTCCGCCCGGATATGCGCGGCCATAAACGTATCGCCCGCGCCGGTTAACTGATGCACCGCGACCTTTGGCGGCAGGGCCGTCAGTGTAGCCTCCGCCGATTGGCCATCCGCGCAAAGCCCGGCCCCGTCCGTTACCAAAACCCGCGCGGCCCCCATTGCCAACAGCGCCGCCGCCGCCGTCGCCGCATCAGCAAAGCGCCTACCGGCCAATATTCCTGCCTCCTCCAGATTGAGGTAGAAGGTCACGTTGCGGCAGCCCAGTAGGCGCGCAAGCCTTGCGGCCTTGCCAGCCCCTGCCGATGCAAGGCGCAGGTCCGCCTTTGCC
>NZ_JBARVQ010000503.1:0-7739 GCF_049646345.1 Albidovulum sp.
GGCCAAGGTCCAGCCCGTCGGGCAGGTCGCCCTGATAAAGATGATAGGCCATGCAGAAACCCTTTTGCTGATCCTCCCGGCAATAAGGCCTGCCGGGCGCGGACGCAACAACGGTGCGGGCCGTCTAGGCGGGGCAATGCGCATCGACGATGCGCTGGACCATCGGCGCGAAATGCCAGAAATCCGGCGTTTCCATATCAGGCCGATTGCCCGCCTCATCCAGATAGCGCACCTGAACGATCTTTTTCAGGTTCGGGTTCTTCTCAAATTCGACCACTTCATCGGGCGACATCGGTCCACCCTGAAGGTTCAGGGAATGGATCGACGCCTCTGACAGCCGCCCGAAATAGTCGGGCTTCGTGGCGCAAAGATAACGCTTGGCCGCGACATGGTAGCGAACACAATCGGTGATGACCGAGGGGAAGAAGGCGGCCAGAACCTCTGCCCCCGCCTCTTCGTGAAAGCGGTCCTCGGTATCCGCCATCGAAAACGTCCCGAATTCAGAGGTGAAATGGCCGATATCGTGCAGAAGTGCGCCGACGATGATTTCCTCATCCAGCCCGTTCGCTTCGGCGATGGTCGCGCCTTGCAGCATGTGCTGCCCCATCGTTACCAGTTCGCCCAGATATTCCTCATGCCCACAGCGTTCGAAGATATCGCCGAGGAAGGCGACGATATTGTCGCGGGTCAGCGTCGTGAAATCCGGTTTGGTCATTCCGCCGCCTCCGGCATTTGATGTTCCAAAGCGGCAAGGGTCGACAAAAGGCCGTCCTTGTCGGCGTAGCAGCCCTGAAGCCAGCGGGTGCCGCTGCCGGAATAGCCCTTGCGGGCATGCAGCACGCGAGTGTTGTCGACGATGAAGCACTCGCCGGGGTTCAGGCGGAACGTTACCTCCATCGCCGGGTCGTCGATGATCTCGCCCAGACGGCGATAGGCGGCGTAATAGGTGGCCATGTCGTCGAAAGGCACATCGGTGATCGCCGCGGCAGAGCGGTTGTTGAACCGCACGGCGATCAACTCGCCGTCGGGTGAAAGTTCGATCATCGGGCGGCGGGACCGCAGGCGCACACCCGCTTCGCCCGCATATTCGAACCGCGCGCAGTATTTCGTCAGAACGTCGAACCAGTCGGGGTTTTCCTCGCGCAAGCGCAGGGCGGCGGCGAACCCATCGACCACCATATTTTCACCCCCCGCAGCCGAGCTTTCGAGGCAGTAGAGCACCTGAACCGTCGGCACCGGATCGCGATAGGGGTTGTCGGTATGGGCCTGAAGGCCAAGGCCTGTATAGGCGAGGTTGGTGGGATTGACCTCTGTCCTGACTTCGAAATGGCGGCCGTAATTCGTCTCGCGCACATAGCCGAAGAGGTCCACGACCTTGAACAGCGCCCCCGGCTCTACCGGCCCGCCGGTCAGCTTGCCAAAGCCATAGCGCGCGACCTTGGCCAGCCAGTCGCGCTGTGCGTCCACATCACCGCTGATCGCGCCGAAATCGCCCACAGGTACATTCGCCATCAGCCGTTCGTCCCAGATATTAACCCCCGGTGCGGTCCAGCCGGTTTCGGTCAGCGTGGGCCGGTCATAAGCATGGGCCTCCAGCCAGTTCAGGTCATAGGAAATGGTCTTGCCCTCGGGCGCGAAGGTGACATTCAAGGCAGTGCCCGCGATCTCTGCCGCCTCGATCCGGATATCCGGGCTTATGTCGCGCAAGGCAATCAGGCGCTGGCCATTGCCGGGCGCCCGCGTCTCGGCATCCCAGGCATTGTCCCTCAGCCAGACCGCATGGAACCGCTGCGGCCCCATTTCCGTCTCAAGCGTCAGATAAGCACCGCCATCCTTGATCGTCACCGTGCCCATACCGGTCATCCTTTCGCGTATCGAGAACCGGCGACAGATTGCAGAGGATAAGATATAAACTCAAATTAGGCGTTTACGATCTGAGGTATCGTTTTCCTAATGGCAGGTTCAAGCTTCGACAATCTTCCGCTGGAATGGATCCGCGCGTTTGAGGCGGCCGCCCGGATGGGCAGTTTCACCGCAGCGGCGGTGGAAACCGGATTGACGCAATCGGCGATCAGCCAGCGCATCGGCCATCTGGAACGCCGCCTTGGCACGCGGCTTTTCGTGCGACAGGCGCGCTCGATTGCCCTGACGGTGGAGGGCGACGCCTGGCTGCCGCATGTCCGCACGGCGCTCGAAAGCCTGCGCGAAAGCTCCGAGGCGCTTTTCGGGGTCGCCCGCGACCGGCTGACGATTTCCGCCAGCACTTCGGTGATCGACCTCTGGATCACGCCGCGGCTGGATCGGCTGACGCAGGCAATCGGCGGCCAGATCACCTTTCGGACGATGGTCCTGTCCACCGACGCGCCGCATGACGATGATACGGTGCGGATCCGTTACGGCACGGGCGATTGGCCGCAAACCTATAAACAACCACTCTTCTCAGAGGTCATGGCACCCGTGGCAGCCCCGGCGCTCTTGCACAAAGACGAGGCATGGCAGGACCTGCCCCGCATCGCGGTCTCTGGCCCGCGCCCGGGCTGGACCGAATGGTGCGCGTTGACCGGCACACCGACCGTCCCGATCCCGGTGCTGCGCTTCGACACATTCGCCTCGGCGCTGGCGGCGGCGCGGGCCGGGCGCGGGGTTCTGCTGGCCTCTTTGCCACTTTGCGCAGCCGATCTGTCGTCCGGAACGCTCGCGCGCATCGGCGACGCCACTCTGCCCCATCACGCGACCTATTGGCTGATCGCGTCGAAAGAGCGGTTGAGCCGCACACAATGGGGCGCACTTTCCGGGGCACTGACCCTGCGGTAACGGGGCGTCACGGTCGGGAGGGGGCTTTTCTCCCCCGGGATGAAAAGGCATAGTCCAGCGAATTGAACAACGAGGAAACGAAAAATGGATTTCGGGCAGATCGTGGGCGAACTCATTGGTGGCAACGGCGTACTACTGGCGCTGGCCGTGTTCATCATCATCTGCGTCATGCTTGGCGTGCGGATCGTGCCGCAATCCGAAAAGCATGTCGTGGAACGGTTCGGGCGGCTGCGCTCGGTCCTTGGGCCGGGGATCAACTTCATCGTGCCGTTCCTTGACCGGGTGGCGCACAAGATCTCGATCCTTGAGCGGCAGTTGCCGAACGCTTTGCAGGACGCGATCACGACAGATAACGTGCTGGTGAAGGTTGAAACATCCGTCTTCTACCGCATCACCGAGCCGGAAAAGACCGTCTACCGGATCCGTGATGTGGATGGCGCGATTGCCACGACCGTGGCCGGTATCGTCCGGTCCGAGATCGGAAAGATGGAGCTGGATCAGGTTCAGTCCAACCGGTCCCAACTGATCGGTATGGTGCGCGAGCAGGTCGCCGCGATGGTCGATGACTGGGGCATCGAGGTGACGCGGGCCGAGGTTCTGGACGTGAACCTTGATGAGGCAACCCGCGCGGCGATGCTGCAGCAGCTCAACGCCGAACGTGCCCGCCGGGCGCAGGTGACCGAAGCCGAGGGCAAGAAGCGCGCGGTAGAGCTGAATGCAGACGCAGAGCTTTACGCCGCTGAACAGGAGGCGAAGGAGCGGCGGGTTCTGGCGGATGCCGAGGCCTATGCGACCGGTGTGATCGCCGAGGCGATCCGGCAGAACGGGCTTGAGGCCGCGCAGTATCAGGTCGCCCTGAAACAGGTCGAGGCGCTGACCGCCGTCGGGCAGGGAACGGGCAAGCAAACCATCATCGTGCCTGCCAACGCGCTTGAGGCATTTGGCGATGCGTTCAAGATGCTGAAGGGGCGGTCGTGATGCTCTGGCAGGAATGGTGGATCTGGATGATCGCAGGGGCCGTTCTGGGCATCCTTGAGGTCGTGGTGCCGGGGTTCATCCTGCTCGGCTTCGCCATGGGGGCGGGACTGACCGGGCTTCTGCTCTGGGCTGGCATCCTCGGGACGTCGCTGTCGGCTCTGGTCCTTGTTTTCGCCGTCGCCTCGCTGGTGGCATGGCTTGTGCTGCGCAAGGTGGTCGGTGTGCGCCACGGTCAGGTCAAGGTCTGGAACCACGACATCAATGACAACTGAGCTCGCCTTCGTCGGCGCGAAACTTGCGCTGATCAAGGAGGGGCAGGTTCTCACATATTTGCGGGATGCGCGGGAGGGGCTGGCCTTTCCCGCGCATTGGGACTTTCCCGGCGGCGGCCGCGAAGGTGATGAAAGCGCAGAGGATTGCGTGTTGCGCGAGCTTCACGAAGAGTTCGGGCTGATCCTGCCACCCGACCGGCTGATCTGGCGGCGCGACTATCTGTCCGACCATCTTGGCGGCCAGCGGGTCGCGTTTTTTGGCGGGCGGATCACCGATGCAGAGATCGCCGCGATTGTCTTTGGCGATGAAGGCCAGTTCTGGGAGATGATGGCGATTGATGCCTTCCTTGCCCATGATCGGGCAATCACCCATCTTCAGAACCGGCTGCGCGACTTCCTTGGTACTGCCCCCTGATGCAAACCCTGATCAGCGCAGCATGGGTGCTGCCTGAACCCACCAATCCGGTCGGGACGTGCTGATTGCAGCAGCAGCAGCCTCGGCCAGGCCGATATTGGGGAAGAGGCCGAAACAGGTCGCGCCCGACCCGGACATTCTCGTATGCAGGCTGTCCGTTCCGGCAATCGCCGTCAGAACATCGCCGATCACAGGTTCCAGCGCGCGGGCCAGTGCCTCCAGATCGTTGCGCTGCGCGCTCAGCCAGGTGGCGAGTGCCTGCGCCGTGCCGAACCTCGCGGGAAGCGATGACAATGGCGGATTGTCCTTTCGCGGCAGGGCGCGGAACACCGCCGGTGTCGACACTGCGACCCGTGGATTGACCAGAAGCAGGGCGATGCCGTCCGGCAGGTCCGGCACCCGGCCGATCACATCGCCGATCCCGCTCATCCGCGCCGGATGAGCGGCAAGACAGACCGGAACATCCGCGCCAAGAGCCGTCACCACATCAGCGGGGGGAAAGGGCTGATCCCAATGGCGGGCCAGTGCCTTCAACGTCGCGGCGGCATCCGCCGATCCGCCACCGATGCCCGAGGCAATCGGAAGCCGCTTGGTCAGAGTGATCGCCGCGCCATGCCCGGTGCCGAAGGATCGCGCCGCCCGCAGAACCAGATTGTCCTCTCCCGGCGTCAGTGCATGCCCCTCAGGGCCGGTGATTGTCAGGGTCAGCGGGTCGGAGGGTGAAACGGAGATCGTGTCACCGAAACCCGCAAACACGACCAGACTGTCCAGCAGGTGATAGCCATCGGCGCGCTGGCCGGTAACATGCAGCGCGAGGTTCACCTTGGCCGGAGCAAAGACCTCAGCCGTCATTCGTGGTGATGGCAAGCGGCTCGGCGCCTTCTTCCTTCAGGACAGCATCAAGGCCGATTTCCAGCTTGCGGCGGATACGCGCGGCCTCGGCCTCGGTAGCGGGTTCGAACGAAAGGGCGCGCTTCCATTGGAACTCGGCCTCGCGCTGGCGCCCGACGGCCCAGTAGACATCGCCGAGATGGTCGTTGACGACCGGGTCGACCGGCATCAGCTCCACCGCCTGCTCCATCTGCACGACCGCCTCGTCATAGCGACCAAGCCGGTAGAGCGCCCAGCCGAGGCTGTCGACGATTGCCCCGTCATCGGGGCGTCCGGCAACGGCGGTCTCGATCATCTTCAGCGCTTCGTCGTAGTTCTCTTTCCGCTCAAGATAGGAATACCCGAGATAGTTCAGGACCGACGGCTGGTTCGGCTGCAATTCCAGCGCCTTGCGGAAATCGGTTTCGGCCTTGTCCCAGTTCTTTTCGCGCTCATTGGCGATGCCACGGGTGTAGTAGACGATCCACTGTCCACGTTCTTGCCCGCTGAACGCGGCGATGGCGCGGTCATAGGCCTTGGCGGCGTCGGCGAACTGTTCCTCGCGGCGATAGGTATCCCCCAGCGCCGACCAGATATCGACGCGTTCGGGATGGGCCTTGGCAAGCTGGGTCAGAACCTCGATGGCCGCATCGACCCGTCCGCTGGCGATCAGCGCATCGGAGCGGCCAAGCTCGGCCGCAAGGAAGGCGGGGTTTTCCGGCTGGATACGGTTGTAGGTTTCCGTGGCCAGATCGTGCTGTCCTTGCGCTTCCAGAACCTCGGCTGCCAGCAGGATCGTATCGGCATCCTCCGGCGCGATGTATTCGGCCATGCGCGCGTAGGCGAGGGTGAAATGGTCGCTCGTCTCGCTGTAAAGCGCCGAGGCAACGGTGTAGAACACCTCGGCGATCCCGGCCGAGGGGCTCTGGATCAGCGTGAAGGACAGGGTCTCACCGGCTTCCAGCTCTGCCCGCATATTGGCAAGCTCGGGGCTCGGCCCGTCGCCGAACACCGCGTCGATCAATTCGATCGCATCGGCATTGCGCTCCAGCTGGCTCAGCACCTGGGCATGGGCGATCACCCCGCGCTTGGTGGCGCGCACCGTGCCGCTTTCCTCGCCCGAAAGGATCCGGTCCGCGCCTTCGAAATCACCGACCGAAGCCAGTGCCAAAGCCTTGTGATAAAGACCGAAGATGCGGCTGCCATCGGTTTCCGTGACCTCATCGAAGGCGACGGTCGCGTCGGACATCTGCCCCATGCCGACAAGCGCCCAGGCACGATAGAGACCGTCGACCAGCGGCCCGGCGCTGCGCCCCTTGTCCAGTTCCGCGATGGCAGCTTCGAAGTCACCCTTGCGGGCAAGATCGGCAAGAATGACAAGATCGGCAAACTGGCTGGGTTGGCCAAGCCCGTTCATGACCTCGGCCGGAGGCAGGGCTTTTTCGACGGATCCGCGCCCGATCTGGGCAACGACGGCGTTCTCCAGCAATCCCAGATTGGTCGGGTCGGCGACCAGCGCCCGGGTGAAGAAGTCGGCCGCAATGTTGTATTCGAAATTCCGGCTGGCCTGGCGTCCCGCCAGATAGGGTCCGGCAAGACCGTCGGCGGCCAGCGCAGGCAACGCGGTGGTCAGGCCAAGGCCAAGGGAAATCACGAACGGCAGTGAGCGCAGATTGGTCACGAAAGGCTCCTTCAACGCGGTATCGCCAGAAGGTAGTGCGCAGATGGCCGCAACGCAATGCGGGGCGCCGTTTCCGACACCCCGCATGTGTGTTTCTGCCGAAATTGTTACATATTCGGATAATTCGGTCCGTCACCGCCCTGCGGGGTCGTCCAGTTGATGTTCTGGCTCGGGTCCTTGATGTCGCAGGTCTTGCAGTGGACGCAGTTCTGGAAATTGATCTGGAAGCGCGGGCCGCCCTCGCCGTCCAGCACCTCGTAGACTCCCGCCGGGCAGTAGCGCTGCGCCGGTTCGTCGAACTTCGGCAGGTTGACCGAGATCGGCACCGTCGGGTCCTTCAGCCGCAGGTGGCAGGGCTGGCTCTCCTCATGGTTCGTCGCGGCGAAGGCGACGTTGGTCAGCCGGTCGAACGAGAGAACCCCATCGGGCTTCGGATAATCGATCTTGGGGAATTTCGAGGCTTCGCCGGTCGCGGCGGCATCGGTCTTGCCATGTTTCAGCGTGCCGAAAAACGAGAGGCCGAACAGGTTGTTGGTCCACATGTCGAGGCCACCGAGGACGAGCGACGGGATCATCCCCCAGCGCGACCACATCGGCTTGACGTTGCGCACGCGCTTCAGGTCCTTGGCCACCGGCCCGGTGCGCAGAAGCGCTTCGTACCCGTCCAGTTCGTCCCCGGATTGGCCGTTCTGCAGCGCCACATAGGCCG
>NZ_JBARVQ010000504.1:0-3257 GCF_049646345.1 Albidovulum sp.
ATCGACTATGAGGGCGACCATCCCGGCATCGCGATCCGGCTGCAGGAGATGTTCGGCGTCACCGAACACCCCACAATCGGCCCAAAACGCCTGCCCTTGCGCATCACGCTGCTGTCACCGGGGCAGCGACCGGTGCAGACCACGCTCGACCTGCCCGGGTTCTGGGCCTCGTCCTACGCCGATGTCCGCAAGGATATGCGTGGCCAGTACCCAAAGCACCCCTGGCCCGAGGACCCGACCGTGGCCGAACCGACGTTGCGCGCCAAACCCCGCAGCAAGACCTGACATCTGGATATATGGGCGCGATCCAACTGGCGTGAAGGCATCTGCGGCGACCATTTGACACCGGCACGATTGGGAGTCATGACGCCACGGCATCCCAATAGCCAGCGCGGCACCCTCATGCATCTCTACCTGCCTATTGCCGAGGTTTCGGTGAACGTCTTTGTCCTTCTGCTGATCGGCGGCGGGGTCGGCGTGATGTCCGGCATGTTCGGCGTGGGGGGCGGGTTTCTGATAACACCGCTTCTGTTTTTCATCGGTGTGCCGCCCGCCGTTGCCGTCGCGACCTCGGCCAACCAGATCGTCGCCTCCTCGGTCTCGGCGATCCTTGCCCATATCCGGCGCAAGACGGTGGATTTCCGCATGGGCTGGATGCTTCTCGGTGGCGGTATCCTTGGCTCGGGCCTCGGGATGCTGGTCTTCAACTATCTCAAGGCTTTGGGGCAGGTTGAGCTGCTGATCCGGCTTTTCTACGTCATCTTTCTCGGCGGCATCGGGGCCTTGATGTTCGTCGAAAGCCTGCGGGCGATCCTGCGCGCGCGCGATGCCTCGCGTCCCGTCGTCACCCGGCGACCGCGCGGCTGGGTCACGGCCTTGCCGTTCAAGATGAAGTTCCGCACGTCGGGCCTTTATATCTCGGTGATCCCGCCACTGGCCGTCGGCGCGCTGGTCGGGTTCCTTGCGGCAATCATGGGGGTCGGCGGCGGCTTCATCATGGTGCCCGCCATGATCTATATCCTCAACATGCCCACGAAGGTCGTGGTCGGCACCTCGCTTTTCCAGATCATCTTCGTTTCAGCTTTCACCGCGATGATGCACGCGACCACCAACTACAGCGTCGACATGGTTCTTGCCGTGCTGCTGCTGGTCGGCGGTGTCATCGGTGCCCAGATCGGCGCGGGCATCGGCGCCAAGCTGAAGGCTGAACAATTGCGCATCCTGCTGGCGATCATGGTGCTGGCTGTCTGCATCAAGATCGCACTGGAACTCGGGCTGCGCCCGGATGAGCTTTACTCGCTGAAATAACTCAGCGTCCGATCCGCTTGCGCCGCTCCTTCATCCGCTCATGCGCCACTTCCGTGCCGTCGTGGAATGACCCGAACCACTTGTCCCAGGGCAGTTCCAGATTGCCGTAATTCACCTCGAAGTAGCGGTGATGCATCTGGTGGTGGAAGGTGCCGAGCGCGAGGTGCTTGCGATCCTTTACCAGAAGATTTTCGAACCCGGTATGCGAGGTCGCTGCCGTCAGGGACTGATGCTGCATATGAAAGAGGATGTGCAGGGGATGGGCCGGGATGAGGAAATGGATGAGGATCGATGAGAAAAAGATCAGATGCTCCACCGGATGCATCGAGAGGCCCGACCACGGACCGACATTGACATTGCGGTGATGCAGCGCATGGGCCAGCCGGTAGAGCGGCCCCCAGTGCAGCGCCCGGTGGACCCAGTAGAAATGGAAGGAAATCCAGACCGGCGTCAGCAGGAAAAGCATCACGAACCAGATCGGATGCGCGGACCATGTCAGAACGGGCGCCCAGCCATTCCCCATCGCCCAGAACATCACCACCTCGTAGGCGGTCCAGAACCCGACACCACTTGTCAGGGTCCAGAACATGTTGTCGCGGACCTGACTACCGAGGGTATACTGCTTGCCAGTGCGCGCAAGATCGCGCGGGTCGTATTTCAAACGGTCGCCCTGCCGCCGGAAGGTGAAGAAGAACAGGTGCAAGCCGCCCGCAACCAATGTCATCAGGATCAGGTTCCTGAACCAGACCCCTGCGATCCAACCCGGCGCAAGCGTCTTTGCCACTTCAAGGGACGGCTGAAACCACGCCCATGACGCCAGCGCAATGCCAACAAGGATCGAGTTCTCGGCAACCGCCAGCCAGCGCGAGGCCAGCCAGCGCGCCATCCGCGCGGGATCAGGCGGCCATGAGAAGAATGGCGACACCCGGATCGGCACGTCCGGGACATGGTGCCAGCCTTTGAGCGCCGGGGTGGTCGGTTCGGAATGATCCGTCATGGTGATCCCCTTGATTGGGGGCAGGATGGCGCAACAGCCTTGGCTTGAAAAACAGATTTAATCTGTCACCTTACTCTGAAAATCAGGGGAATTCAGATGCACAGCGACCTCCGACTGTCCCTGCGGCTCATGCGCGCCTATGTGGCTGCGGTGGACCACGGCACGATCGCAGGCGCGGCGGCGGCGTTGAATGTCGCGCCATCGGCCGTGGCGACCGCCATCGACAAGGTCGAGGCGGAATTCGCGACGACCCTCGTCATCCGCACTCGCGCACGCGGTGTTGCGCCAACCACTGCGGGGCGGCTTCTGGCGGACCGCATCCGCGCCCTGCTGGAGGATTATGAGGCGGTGATGACGGCAGGCCACGCGCTCGGCTCCGCCCTCTCGGGCGCGTTGCACATCGGCTATTACGCCCCGGTCGCACCGGCCTTTCTGCCCGAAATCGTGCAACCGATGCTGGCCGCCCATCCCGGCCTCACGGCGCATTTCCACGACTGCGACAATGACAGCGCGCAGGCTGGGCTTTTGGAGGGCATGCTTGACGTGATCCTCTTCGCCGGGGGCGAGGTGCGGGTGGGGGTCGCGACCGAGGTTCTGATTGAGGTGCCGCCATATGTGCTGGCTCCAGCCGGTCACGCATTGGCCAGTCGCGGCCATGCCTCCTTGCGCGATCTCGATGGCGCAGCCCTCGTGCTGCTCGATCTGCCGCTGGCCGGGGCCTATACTCGGTGCCTGTTCGAGGCGGCACAGGTCGCGCCCCGTATCGTCGCCACGGCCAGCTCGACCGAAATGGTGCGTAGCCTTGTCGGTGCGGGGACCGGCCTTGCGGTTCTGAACATGCGACCGCGGACGGCGGTCAGCTATGGCGGTGACGACCTTGTCGCCGTTCCGCTGCGCCCGGCGGCCCCGGGGCTGACGCTGATGGCAGGATATGTCGCGGGCCGACCGCGCC
>NZ_JBARVQ010000505.1:0-8514 GCF_049646345.1 Albidovulum sp.
CGCACGAAGATGGTCATCATCGACCACAAGCCGACCGTTCAGGGCTGGTGGTACCCCTACCCTGACGACTGGTTTCTGGATGGCGGTGGTCGTCCGCTCGGCTGATGAAAGCCAGGATGCGGCCTGCAAGGCGTGGGCGCGCGCGTTGTTCGACAAAGCCGCACCGCTCGCTGAAGGCAGTGTCTATATCAATTTTGTTCCCGAAGCCGGAGAAGAACGGAGCAAAGGCGCGTTCGGCGCTAATCAGGCGCGGCTCGAGCGCATCAAAGCTAAGGTCGATCCTGCCAACCTGTTTCGCGCAAACGTTATGATCCAGCCCAAACCATGAACTTGCCAAGCGGAAGGCATCGAATCCAAGCGGGGTGCGCCCGGCTGATGTGCCGATGGCGCGCCTCTCTTCCGTTTTCGGAAGCAGTCACTCGCACAAATCGCAGAATCCGACACTCTGGGCTCAAACCGACCTGCGGCGTCGCGACATCGTGGCGGACTGGGTCGGAGAGGCCACTGTCGAGAACGACCCTTTGCCGCCATTCGAAAAGCTGAAGTTCAGGTCTACCAACTTCCCCAGACCGGACCTTCGTGCAGTGTGCGACATTTTGGGTGGGTCAAACTCCTCGTTCAAAGAAGGTCTGCCAGCATCGAGGCCGCACGCGCTGCACCATCTCTGGCAACCGGCAGCGGTATTCGCGGATTTCGCAACTCCGTCAGCATTGCTTCGGCAATCTGCGTGGGACCCGCTTCGGCAAAGATCATCTTTCGCCCAGCATTGTAGCGCTCCAGCCGGCTGGCGACGTGGAAATTCTGCTCGAAATGGTTGCGAAGCGGGAAGTACAGGAACGGCGTGCCCGCCGCTGCAAGCTCCATACAGGTGGTCAGGCCGCCCTGTACAAGTGCAAGATCGCAGGCCGCGAGGTGGCGATCGAGGTTGGGCACGAAAGCCCGCATTTCCACGCCCGCCGGCACCTTGAACGCCGACGGATCAAGGCGCGGTCCAGTAACCACGATCATGCGCAGTTCGGGGAGCAACGCCCTTGCCATCGGATAGGCCTCGAGGATGCGGCGGATCAGCGTCGCGCCTACGCCCGAGCCCCCGACCGCAACAATGCAGGTCAGTCGCCCATCGTCATAACCAAACTCGGCGCGGAGATCGTCCCGGCTTCCGAACTCGGCCGGGTGCTGCCCGATGATGTAATCCGAAAACTCGTAGTGACGCGGGATCCAGTCCCGCATCTTGGGTAGTCCGCTGCCGAAGCTCATGTCGACTATGTCTTCGGGCCCGCCGACAAAGATCGCCCGGTCCCGAACCGTCGGGTTGCCTTCAACATGACCGATCATCTCGGCGTTGTAGTCGGTCGTGAGAAAGGCCTCGCGCGGGCCGTTTTCTTTGAACGGCACCCAGCCTACGAAATCAGTCAGCCACGCGATTGGCGCCTTCTTCAAGTCGGGATGCTCGTGCCAGTAATGATCGACGTCCCACGCCTCGTCCGCGATCACAAGATCGTAAGGCTCTGCTTCAAGAACTTCCTGAAACACCATGAAATTCTTGATCAAAATTTCATCCATGTTGCGGATCGCTTGAAACGCGTGAAGATCATGTTCACCGCATTCCGCCTCGATATGCGCGCTTTCGTTCGCCAGCAAATTACTTGCTGGATGGACGCGCTCGGCATTGGCGTTCAGAAACCGTGTCACCGGGTCCTGTGCCAGCCAGTCTACCTGCAGATCCGGGTGCAGCTTGCGCAATTCGCGCGTCACAGCCAGATCGCGGCGCGCGTGCCCCAACCCGATCGGAGAGGACAGGTAGAGGGCACGCTTTGGACGTCTGGCGCGGCTGTTCTGCCGGGGCTTGTGGGTGTCAAAATGGCAGGCCAGAAAATCGCGGATCAATGTGTTGACACGGGCTGGGTATCGTCCCTGTGGGCCGTGGCCGCCGTGCTCCAGCCGTGCAAGTTCACCTCCAGTGAGCCCGACCAGACGTTCCGATGCAGCGATGGGCGCGATGATGTCATTTTCACTGTGGATTGCCAGAACGGGGCATTTGATGCGGCGGAAATGCGCCTCGGACAGTTCGAGATCGCCCTCTGTTGGCGCTTCCATCGTATTCACCAGTGATTGCCCCGAAATCGGCGACGACCAGCGAATGCCATCTTCCAGCTGCTTGGTGGAATGCGGGTCGTTGAAAATCTGTGCCATGAAAAACTTGGCGAAGTCCGGGTAATCGGTCAGCCAATAATCTCGGCTATATTTGTTCCAGCCGTCGTTTGTGTCGTAGCTGCCGTCATAATGGTCCCAGGTCTTGTAGTCATAAGTCGGCTGAAGCATCGGCAGGCTGGCCCCGATCGTAATCAGTGAGGCCACGCGATCCGGGTGGTGGACCGCTGCGGCCGCGATGACCTCGGCCCCCATCGAGACACCGACCAGCGTTGCCTTTCCCGTGCCGGTTTCGTCCATGACCGCAATGATGTCGCCGACATAGTCTTTCAGCTGAAACTGGGAAGCGCGGTCCGGCGTGTCCGATTTGCCATTGCCGCGCGGATCCAGCGTGATGCAGCGAAAATGTTCACTGAAATAGGGAACTTGCGCCTTCCAGATGCGGGAATGCACCAATGACCATGTTGGGACGAAAAAGATCGTGTGATCGCCCTTGCCATAGACTTCGAAATACAGCTTCACGCCATCACGATCGACGTATCCGGAGGTATGTGGCAACTTCGCACGCATGGCCTTATTCCTCTGACTTGGCAGTTTCCATAACTTCGATGACTTTGCCGAAGCGTCTGAGTGCATCACGGAAGGGGATATCTGGAGACTCATAGCCGAGCATGATCGCAGCCTCGGCTCCGATGAATGCGGCGCTTACCAATGCGCCAATTTCCTGGGCTGTAAATGGGCCGAGCGAGCCGTATTGTTGTTCGACTTCGCGCACAAGGCTCAGGATCAGAGCGCGCCACTCGGCATAGGCAGACCTTACAGCGGCACCGATTGCTGGATTGCTCCATCCAGCCGCCGTCAGTTCCATCAAGACACGTACATATCCCGATGCGATGTCATCATCGAGATAATCGCAGGAGGCGGTCCATTTCTGGGAGACGGAAAGATCAGGGTTGTTGAAGGTCCGGGTCTGGCGATCAATCAACTGGCCATTCAGATACTCGAACAACGCGAGGATCATCCCCTCCTTCGAACCGAAGTGATACTGGATCTGGCTCATCTGCGTACCGGCTGCTTCAGCCACGCGGCGGGTAGAAAGACCGGAATATCCTTCCTCTAAAAGCACCTGCTGCGCAGCTTCCAGAAGCTCCCGCTTGGTTTCCTTGACGCGTTCTGCTGTTACCCGAGCCATAAGATTCCCCCTATCGCGCAATAATTAAATCAATCGACCGATTAATACAATAGCTATCAGACATGAGGTGGGTATGGATTGGCAACTTTAAGATCGCTGCCGCCGTGGGATCGGGCACAGCATGTTTACATCAAGGGCACACAATAAGCTGCAAGGTCGGCCCATTCTGGACTTTAACCCGATCGTCAATTTACTTCGTTCGCAGTCCTTATTGCGGCCATTCGTACAAAGTGCGGCATTTCCACATCGGCAGTGATCGGGACGCGGACGAAACGGGCCTTCTTTGTCTTGCCTTAAATGTCTGGATTAATGATGAAAATTGGATACAGCGAATTGTGTATTCGGCCAAGAACCGTCGGTTGGCGATGCCTTTCAAGCTAGCCGAGTGGAAAAGTGTCGAGGCGCTCGGCTCCTGTCTCGGTGACCAGAACCTGCGTTTCCAGTTTTACACTTTCCGATCCCGCTTCGGCGATCAGGCTTTCGATGCAAACGACCATACCGGGTTCGAATTGGCCTGACATCGCACCCGGACCCCAATCGACATGTAACGGGACGACGGGCCATTCATCAGCCATGCCTACGCCATGCACCGCCAATGAATAGCGATAGGGAACGTGCCCATCCGGGATACGCCAGCTTTTCGCGTTGAACTCGGCAAAGCTCAGGCCCGGTTTCACCAGGCCCAGATTATGGTGAATCTGAGCAAGGGCTGTATCATAGATGCGCTGCTGCACGTCGCTCATCGGCGTGTAACCACATGTCCAGGAGCGCGACAGGTCGGCGCAATAGCCATAAGGCCCGATCATATCCGTATCGAACGAAATCATCTCGCCCTCCCGGCACATTCTATCGGAACACTCCTGATACCACGGATTCGTCCGGGGGCCGCAGGTCAGCAACTTGGTTTCCAGCCAATCGCCGCCTGAGCGGGCGTTTTCGAAATGAAGATGGGCCCAGAGCTCGCGCTCGGTTACGCCGGGCACGGAATGCTCATAGATGCGCGCCATTCCCGCCTCGCAGACGCGGATCGTCCAACGCATCAACTCAATCTCGTCGGGCGATTTGATGGAGCGCGCGATCTCTGTGAACTGGCTGCCTTCGACATAGTACAGGCCGAGGGATTCGAGCGCCTGAACGCCACTCCCACCCAGCGTGTCGCAGGCGATGCGTTTGTTGCCGCCGCCATATGTCTCGACAAGATCGGCGATCTCGCGGGCCCAATCTTCGGTCGCGGCCCCGACCTTGTCGCCCGAGGCCATGAACATCCAGGTCTTGGCCATGCGCAATTCATCGATGCCGGGCAGCCCCTTGCTTTGATGCAGGCAACCTTTGAATTCGAACATGATGGCCGGGCCACTCGCAAGGATAAGCGCGTAGCGCATCGGGTTATGCAAGGTCCAGACCTGCATGTTCGAACAATCGAAGGCATAGCGGATGTTGCAGGGATCATAGAGAAGGAGCGCCGCGCAATCGGATTGCTCCAGCCCCGCCCGCATCCGGCCAAGGCGATAGGCGCGCGCACGCGCCAGAACCGCATCGGGCACAGGGCTGATCAGGGGCTTGTCCGCACCTTCCGCGTTCAGATAGGTCAGCTTGCGGTCATCCTTGAAGGCTGATTGATCGCTCACGACGCCCGCCCATAAAAGCCGATCCGTTCTTCGTCGCTGAACTGCACGCCGGGGCGATCGAAATAAGAGAAGACAGCGATAATACGGTCCGAGGCGCCCTTGACAGGGGTCACGCGATGGGCCGTGTTCTTGCCCCTGAAAACGTTGAGTGTTCCGGGCGTCAGACGCATCAAGGTCGGAGTTCTACGCCCCTCCAGCAAACCAGCGACGCCATCGTAATTCGGGTCGTCGTCGCTGCGCAGGTCCTTGTCATACTCGAAATCCCCACCGGCCTCCGCCCCCTGTAGCAACAGGGTCGTGGTGAATTCGGAGCGGTCGAAATGCCAGTTCAGTGCCTGCCCTTCGGAATAGCTCATCACATTCACGCGGGCCAGCGGGTCAGCCATCACGAAAAGCTCCGGCTTGTCCATCACGGCGGCAAGGAACTGAGCAAAGGGGGGCCATTCATAAAGCCGGATCACAACCGCCTGACCCATCTGGTCCGCGCAGATCGTCCGGTTGGAGGTCTCGAACTCCCGCAAGGCGGGGTGCGTGTCTGGCAACCCGTCGACCGACTTCTTGAAATAGATGTTGTGGCGGCGCGCATGGACAAAGGCGTGCGATGCAAGGGTCGGCTTCAGGGCGCGGGCCGTTTCCTCTATCGCGCTTTCGCGGACAAAACCCGGCAGGTTGAAAAGCCCCTCTTTTGCGAGCTCCGCCTTGCACGCGTCGACAAGGTCCAGCCATGCGGGGCTTCCCGGCTGATCGAGCGGGTAGCGGTCAAGATCAATCAATTCGCGCATGGTGGCTTCCTCATTGTTTCAGACACAAGGCTAGGCGCTGGACCTCAATGCGAAAATAGGGTTTCTAATTATGAACCATTAGAAAATCTTTCGAAGGATGCACCGTGGTCGCCCATCTTCCCCTCAATGCCCTGCGTGCGTTCGAAACCGCCGCCCGCACCGGATCGTTTTCGAATGCAGCGCGGGAAATGGGTGTCAGCTCGGCCGCGGTCAGTCAGCAGGTCAAGCTGCTGGAAGAGTTCTGGGGCCTGAAACTGTTTATCCGGCAGGGCAATCGCCTTGCGCTGACCGAAGCGGGGCAAAGCGCCTATCCACAACTTGGACAATCCATAGCGCAGCTTGGCACGTTGTCGGACACGATGCGCCGGGTCGAACAAAAGCGGCGCCTTGTGTTGAGCGCACCGCAATCGGTTGTTGAAACATGGCTTGCGCCCAAATTGTCGACCCTACACAAGGCCGGGCTGGCGACATCGCTGGACATCAGGGTGCAGAACGACCCTGTTGATTTCGTCCGCGATAAGATCGATTTGCGCATCTACTATGGGCACGATCTTTACAGCGAATACAAAGTTGTCCGCTTGTTTTCCGACCAGCTGATCGCGGTTGCCTCGGCAGAGTTCGTCGCTGAGCATGGCGACAGGATCGACCGGATCGCGGATGTACATCTGATACACACGGATTGGGGGCGTGATTTCGCGACATCGCCAGACTGGAGCGAAGCATTTTCGCGCAGACGGATCGTTGACCGGAATGCGGGCCTGCGGGTCGAAGCAAGCAGTATGGCCCGGAACTTCGCGGAACAGGGCTTTGGCGTTGCGTTGTTGCCGGAGTGTATGGCGCGAGAAAGCCTGCATTCAGGGCGACTGGTCAAACTGGCGATGACCGCGATTCCGATGAAACACGACTACTTGATCGCCCATCCCAAAAGACTTGAAGCGAGCCACCCAATCCAAACCGTCATCGAAGCTCTGAAAGCTTGAGCCGTCCACCTGGCTGAACAATGACCAGGATTTCTCTGCTACCCCTGCCGGATCGAAAGAAGTAGCCAACTGCCACCTTAGCAGATTAAGTCAGAATGTGCTCAAACCGGCAGATCTCCGCGCCGCGGCGGGTGGGGACGCTCCGAGCCCAGCAAGGGCGCGATTTCAGTGTCAGATTCGGTCCGGTTCTTACAACCGCGCGCCATCTCGGCCGAAAAAGTGCAACCGCCTGGCATCCAGGCTGACGGACTGCCAGGCACCTTCTTCCAGAACCACCTGGCCCGGCACGCGGATCTTGACGATCTGATCGCCGGCGCGTGCATTGACAATTGTGTAACCGCCCAAAGGTTCCACCGTGACGATGCGCACCTTGAAGGACGGGTTACCTTCGGTTTCGCCCAGCCAGATATCCTCAGGGCGCACACCCAAAGTTCCGGCCTCGCCCTTTTGCATGGTGCCAACAACCGGGATGGTTGTGCCAATGGCGTCGCTCTCAAAATGCAGAGCATCGGCAGAGAACATGCCCATGAAGAAATTCATCGGGGGCGACCCGATCACTTCGGCCACGGCAAGCGAGCCCGGTTCATTGTAGACCTCATCAGGGGTTCCGATCTGGGCAATTTTTCCGCCGACGATAACCGCGACACGGTCCGAGATCGCCATCACCTCTTCCTCGTCATGGCTGACATAGACGAAGGTCTGGTTGTTCTCGCGTTGCAGGCGTTTAAGCTCGACGCGCATTTCCTCGCGCAGGCGGGCGTCGAGCGCGGCAATCGGTTCATCCAGCAGCATGGCCCGGCTTTGGGCGGCAAATGCGCGGCCCAAGGCGATGCGCTGGCGTTCGCCACCCGACATCTGCGCGGGGTTCTTGTGCAGGATATGGCTGACATGCAGCACTTCGGAGACCAGATCCAGCCGCTCGGCAATCTCGGCCTCGGGCGCGCCGCGTTCCTTCAGCGGAAAGATGATGTTCTCGCGCCCCGTCATGTGCGGGAAAAGCGCGAGGTTCTGGAACACCATGGAAATGCCGCGCGCCGACACGTCCAGCCCCGCCGCGTCCCGGCCGGCGATCTCGACCCGCCCCTCATCGGGGGTCAGCAATCCCAGGATCAGTTTCAGGATTGAGGTCTTGCCCGTCGACGGCGGGCCGAAAATGCCGAAGAACTCGCCCTGCCCGACCGACAGGTCAATCGGCCCCAGGGTAAATTCCGGATAGCGTTTGACCGCGCCCGTGATCTTGATCGCTTCCATCTTACGCCCCTCCCAGCCTGCGGCCGGTTTCTTTTTCAAATGCCAGGCTCTTGTCCGAGGACAGGTAGAACGGCACCTCGTCCCCGACCCGAAGCCGGTCCAGATCGTCAAAAGCCAGAAACAGCGTGTCCTGCACCTGAAGATAGGCAAGGCGCTTGGGGCCGACACGTTCCAGAACCTCGACCTTGCCGGTCATGGTGATGTCGTCGCCGCTGCGTTTCTCGCCGAAATAGATGTCCTGCGGGCGCACCCCGAAGGACCCGCCATGCACCGATCCGTCTGACATGAAATCTGCGCGCACCTTGCCCGCCAGGGGGATTTCAGCCCCGCCATGCAACATCAGGCGCAAGGCCCCGCCTTCTTCGCGCAGCTCGCCATCGACAAGGTTCATCCTTGGGCTGCCGACGAAATTGGCGACAAAACGGTTCTGCGGGTTGTTGTAGATCTCCAGTGGCGCGCCGTATTGCATCAGGCGCCCCTGATCGATGATGGCGATCTTGTCGGCAAGGCTCATCGCCTCGATCTGGTCA
>NZ_JBARVQ010000506.1:0-17928 GCF_049646345.1 Albidovulum sp.
GGATCGACCTGTAGTCGATTTTCCCGACCGGCGCGTTCGGCCCTTACCCGACATTCGAGGAGCTGAAGTGCAGGTCTACCGACTTCCCCAGACCGGACCTTCATGGTCGACGCAGCATCTTCGTCGGGCCAGGGTCGGAAGCGCCGAACTTTGCGGGCGCTCAAAGAACGTCCGCAAAGCCTTGAGCCGATTGGCTATGCTGTATGCCCCATCTGGATCTTGCCGTTGTGCAAAAAGAAAAACTTGGTAAAAGTGGCCAGATCTAGGGGGTTGGGCAAGCGCACATCTGAGCGGGTCGGCATAGGCTTGTCGCCGAGATCGAAGCTCCGATCGATTTGTGAGATCACGGCACAGATCGCGCCGGTATCCGTCACATATCTCCGGAGAGATCTGATTTGTGCATCGAGGCCCGGATTGGTCCGCTTCTGATCCAGAAGCTGAAGGTAGTCGATCACGATCAGTGTCGGCTTCTTTTCGTCCTTGATGCAGCTGATGATATAATCCGCCGACACCTCGTCCGACGTATCAACGGTCATCGCGTCTTGTACGGCTGCAGGATCGATGCCGAGGTCGGACAACCGGGCTGCAACATCGCGCTCGTTATAGTCCAGCGTGAAGAAGTACCCTTTGCGGCCTTGATGTGCTGCCATTGACGCCAGCTCCAAACCAAGAAGCGTCTTGCCGTGACCGGGCCTCGCACCGAGAAGAACCAGGTCGCCGGGTTCAAGTTCCGACAGGACCGATTTCGCCGGGCTTTCATGCGACGAATACGATGCGAGGTGGCTCCAGGTTTGAAACCCCTCCTCGACGGCCATCTTGTCCAAGGCATTGTGTAAGGGTATTCCGGTCTGTCGCGCCAAGAGCCTGGCTTGTCTTTTCAACCGATAAACGGGAGCGGATAACTGCATGTGCGTTCCTCCTCTTTCGAGCCGCTTCTGCAGTCCCCCCTTATGCACGCGCTCGAATGAGACAGGTGGATAGTCGCTTTGCTCCGCATGGCAGATGCTTCCCAAATGGAGGGCGGAGGCCCGAGCAAGGCCTATACCGAGTCTGCTCGAACAGATCCCAATACACAACAAGGAAATCCGCCATTCGCGGCATTCGGTCGAGCGTGCCGCGCAGCCTCGATCGGCAGGCTTCCACCCCGCACCGGGTGTTACGTGCGGCTTGACCCCGGCGGGGGAGTCGGCCCATAGCCGACCTTGAGCGTGCCGATCCAATGCTGCAGCGCGGCCCTTGAGAGGAGACATTCGCTGCGGGCGCGATATCGAAGGCCCTACGATCTCTCACTGTGCGGGACGAACCTTCCGTTTATCGTCGAACACCAAACGGCAGCTAATCTTAGTCTGGTGCGTCTGCCGGAGACACTGCCGCGCATGGTGGTGTTGCAATCACCTTCCAAGGATGCACGACCCTTCGGACAGCTGGAAGCCGCGATTGCAGCTCCACCGGTTGCCGGATCGATTGAGATAGGCGTTCTCCGGCAGGTCGATGGCGACGCAGGCGCCGCTCAGTGGCTCGTATCCGCGCTCACAGCTCCACCCCGGTCCATAAGATGCCGGGTCAAGATAGGCGTTTGCAGGCAAGATAATGGCGTCGCACCGGTCGTCGATCTTGACGAAGCCTCTCTCGCAAGCCCAGGCTTCACCATAGTCTGCGTTGGTCAGATATGCGTTCTCTGGCACGGCAATCGGCGTACATGTTCCTGCAACGGCCTCATAGCCACGATCGCAGGTCCATCCCGTGCCCGAGCTGTCTTCTGTCAAGTAGGCACGCTCGGGAAGAACAATGGCTACGCATGCCTCGTCCTCCTGCCGGAACCCGCGTTTGCATTGCCAATTGTAGCCGGAAGACCGGAGGAAGGCATTGGCGGGCACCGGGATGGGATTGCAGAATATCTCGTTCACCTCCTCATACCCACGGTAACACTCCCAACCCGTCCCATGAGAACGCCCGGTTGGATAGGCATGCTCAGGGACATCGAGAGCCAGGCACTCGGCGCCCTCCACCCGGAAGCCAAGATCGCAGACCCATCCGCCACCATAGCTGCGCGCCTGAGCGTTCTGAGGCATCGGACCGGTGCCATCCTGCGCAAGGATGGGGAAGGCCATGGACGCGATCACACCGGCCACGACTGCCATCCTCGAGATCAGTCTTGCCAGCGGGTGCCGCGCCGGTTCCTTGTGGTGTCTCATTTTCGCTTCCTTTGCGGACCAGAGTCCGTCCGTTGCCGCCCGTGTCTTCGATGGCCCAAGCGTGAGCGTTCCTGTCAGCCGTCGGGTGCGCACGACCGATGGCGTGGAGCCCTTGGAATTCGGTCTCGAGGGCATGCCCTCGTTTTCGGCCACCTGGGTCGGGAATTCCTGCGTTACTGTCGGGGGAGTGCGATCGGTCATCGCAGGGACAACTTGAGTAAGGCTGCCGCCGCAACTGCTTGCTCTTTCTGATGGTAATCGCCGCTGAACTTTCCGTCGACCTTCACTTCCCAGATGCCATTTCTGTCGCGCACTTGAACCCGATCAAACTTCGCGGGGTGCTCCATGAGCGATCCTTTTCTCTCTTGGCCTTTGCGTGATCCGCTTTGCTCATCAATCACGCTGGTTTCCTTGGGGCCAGGCGTCCGGACTTCCCCAAGCAGCATCACGGCCCGGATGAATTCTTCCGCATAATCGTCGGTTTCGCGGTGGTCGTGCTCGTGCCGTGCCATACTCATCGGTTCGACGAACCGTTCTTTCAGGTGCTCGATGAAACGTGGCTCCGCGCGGGCCATGAAAGCGATCAGGGCTTGAAGCACCTTTTCATGGGCGAGCACACGCCGTTCCAGATCGGTGGTCTCCGGTGACGCTATTGGCATGGCGGGGTTCATCCCTCGTCAATCGTGGTTTCCGGGCGCTCCGGTGAACGGTCGACATCAAGGGCTGCCAGGCAAGCCTGCGCGATATCGCGGTTCGGAGCATCTGTTCCCGGCATGGTCGCCCAGCCTGCCGCCATGACGGCACCGCGCCTCTGGTGGCTCGAAGATCCTCGGATTGTAGCCAACATTTCTGCGCGCTCCGGGTCGTTCCGAGCGATGTTGAGACAGACCGGCACCAGAGCCGTGACCACATCTTCACGGGCCATGGTCACGGCCCTACCGGCCGCGATTCCGCCTGTCACCCACCCGCCCCACGTGAATCCGACAACACCGACACAGACCGCGCCGATCAGCGCGCCATAGATGCCGGGTTTGAGCCATTCGGGAGTGTACATTTCAAGGCCTCCTGCGGGGAAAGCGCCGCCTCGCTGTGATTGTTTGTTCCATTTGTGGTCGCATCCCGGCTCAGCACCTCTTTCAGGTCGCTCTCGGTTGTCACCCGGAGTTCAGTTCGTCCCGCACGAGCACCCTTGCCGTGTACCATCAGGTACGTCGCCGTCCGTCTACAGGCCTCGAATCTGAGGCCCTAGAGGAGCTCATCTTCGACAAGAAGTTCGTAGTCGCCGGCGGGCAAATCGCCCGGTTATTCCGGGAAGATGAACGGATTTGACAACGTCACCGTCGATCTGGTCGACCGCATGTTCATCTAACGTCTCCGTGGTGCGGGCAGATCCGCCGCTTGCCTCTTTTGAGGGCCCCTTGAATTCGGGCCTGACCAGTGGGACGATTTCTCCTCTTGTACATCGGGATCGTCCGACTGGCGCTGACGCATGTTAGTCTCGGGCACCGAACCGGTTGCGAACCCCCTGGGGGCAGTTGCCTGCCCTGACCTGTGTAAGGGCGACGAGACCGACCTGCGCGTATCCTTTGGGAAACAGGGATGATCTGCATTCCTGCAACCCTTGAAAGGATTGGCGATGGCCGACCCCAATGCTCTCAACCAGCACCCGCTCGAATTCGAGCAGTTTCTCTATGCGTCGGTCGGCGAGGATCGGAACGGCTATGCCGTGACGGTCCTCTCCGCGCTCGCGCGGCTTGTCCTAGATCCATGGAAAGAAACCGCTGAACTGGTCACGCTGGGGCGCGACGCCGCGCGAGCGCGATAGGGAACGCTTCTTGCCCGATTTCGGGATGTTCCCACGCTCACAAGCGATCACGGCAGGGTCGCACGAGACCTGAGCCAGCTTCTTCCTGAAGGCCGGACGTCAGGTTCCCTGAAGCGCGCTGCCTCGACGGTCGCCGACGGCCGCCTGGGCAATAGCGGCGCGATCTGGGCGGTGCTCGCGATCATCTTTTTGCTGTTTCAGATGTTCATGGTTGGCGGGTCGGGGTCAGGCGAATGACCATTTCCACTACGACTGCAAGGGCACAGGCCCATTCGGCGGACCGCGTTGGCACTCTGTCTCCAAGTGAGCGGAAGATTCTCTGGGACATGGAGGAACACTTCTGGACCAGTGGCGCCGACAACGCGCGGGCAACGACAGCAACCAACGCAGTCATGGTCTTCCCCTAGCCGACTGCCCCTGATGGACCATATTACACCCCGCGACGAATGAGCGGCGACACTGGTGCAGTCGTTCAAGCACGACCAGTTCGTCCTCCGACAGAGCGACGAAGGCGGAAAGTTTGCGGGTCAGTGGGCTGCGTTCTGCTGAAGTCATTGGGCGTTACCGCGTGTCGCGGACCGAGAGCGGAGAATCGGTCGGGCACTGCTCTAGATCAGTCCAGCACAAGGCAATTCCTGCGATACGTACGGATGCATCTAAACCTCACAATCCCCCGTTCACGCTGCCAAGAAAGGAGCCCCGGATGACAACGGCGAACGAACATGCAGGCCAGGCCGCCCTGTCAATCTGCGAGGCGCTCCTGCTTGCCATGAACGATCGCGGGTTGCTGCCGGAGCACGAGATCGTGGGGGTTCTTCGTGACGCAGCGGCGACCCACGAGAAAGCCGTCGGCGTCGACCTCGGAATGGAAAACCACCGGGCCGTCGCCGAATTGATCAACTCGATCATCGCTGGCGGCAACTCGGTTCGACGCTCGTGAAACGCTACGGCCGCAGTGTCGATCCATATTCTCGACGCAGAATCTCAACAGGATACAGCCGTCTTGCGCGCATTTCGGCCGAGCATTCGACCAGAGAAAGCCCACCAACGAAGCCTCGACAAGGAGCACGTCAATGCCATTTACTCCCCTCCACGACCGGGTTCTCGTTCGCCACATTGAAGGCGACGAGACGACCGAGGGCGGCCTCATCATTCCCGACACCGCCAAGGAGAAGCCTCAAGAAGGTGAAGTTGTCTCCGTTGGCGTCGGCGGAAGACGCGAGGACGGCGAGCGAATTCCGATGGACGTCAAATCCGGCGACCGGATCCTCTTTGGAAAATGGTCCGGGTCAGAGATCAAACTCGATGGCGAAGACCTTCTGATCATGAAGGAGAGCGACATTCTCGGCGTGATCGCCTGAGTCCGTAATCCTTCATTGCAACCCTACTCCCAGGAACTCACAACATGTCCGCCAAGGAAGTTCGTTTCAGTACCGACGCCCGCGATCGCATGCTGAAAGGCATCAACACGCTGGCTAATGCCGTCAAGATCACCCTCGGCCCCAAGGGCCGAAACGTCATTCTCGACAAATCCTATGGCGCACCGCGTATCACCAAGGATGGCGTCACCGTCGCAAAGGAGATCGAGCTTTCGGATCATTTCGAAAACATGGGCGCGCAGATGGTCAAGGAGGTCGCGCAGCGCACAAATGATGAGGCTGGCGACGGCACCACGACAGCGACCGTTTTGGCCCAGGCCATCGTCAAGGAGGGCATGAAGGCCGTCGCCGCCGGCATGAACCCAATGGATCTGAAGCGCGGCATCGACAGGGCGGTGGCCGCGGTCGTAGCCGAGATCAAGACCATGTCCAGACCGGTCGGTGACAGTGACGAGATCGCCAAGGTCGGGTCCATTTCGGCCAACGGAGAAGTCGAAATCGGTCGGCAGATCGCCGACGCGATGGCCAAGGTCGGCAAGGAAGGCGTGATCACCGTCGAGGAAAACAAAGGGTTGGAGACCGAGACCGAAGTGGTCGAAGGTATGCAGTTCGACCGCGGCTATCTGAGCCCCTATTTCATCACGAATGCTCAGAAGATGTTCGTGGAACTCGAAGATTGCGCCATCCTGCTTCACGAAAAGAAGCTCACCTCCCTTGTGTCCATGGTGCCTCTGCTTGAGGCGGTCATCCAGGCCGACAAGCAGCTTCTGATTATCGCCGAGGACATCGAGGGCGAAGCCTTGGCGACCCTTGTCGTCAACAAGCTGCGCGGCGGATTGAAGGTGGCGGCCGTCAAGGCACCGGGCTTCGGGGATCGCCGTAAGGCGATGATGGAAGACATCGCCGTATTGACGGGCGGTGAGGTGATTTCCGTGGAAATGGGCACCAAGCTGGAGAATGTCACCATGGACATGCTCGGGTCCGCCAGAAAGGTTACGATCACCAAGGATGACACGACGATCATCGACGGTGCCGGCGACAGGGGCGCGATTGCTGCGCGCGTCACCCAGATTCGGGCGCAGATCGATGAGACCACTTCGGACTACGACAAGGAGAAGCTGCAGGAACGGCTCGCCAAGCTTGTCGGCGGCATCGCCGTGATTCGGGTCGGCGGGGCAACAGAGATCGAGGTGAAGGAGCGCAAGGACCGCGTCGACGATGCGCTAAACGCCACCCGCGCTGCGGTTCAGGAAGGTGTCGTGCCCGGTGGCGGCGTGGCCCTGGTTCATGCCGGCAAGGTGCTGGCGACGCTGAAGGGCGAGAACAGCGATCAGGATGCCGGAATCAAGATCGTCCGGCGCGCGATCCAGGCGCCGCTACGCCAGATTGCGGAAAACGCAGGGGTGGACGGGTCGGTCGTTGCGGGCAAGGTCATCGAGAACGCCAGCACGACTTTCGGTTTCGACGCTCAGTTGGAGACGTATGGCGACATGCTGCAGGCAGGTATCATCGATCCGGCCAAAGTCGTGCGGATCGCATTGGAGGACGCGGCATCGATAGCGGGCCTTTTGATCACGACGGAGGCGATGGTCGCACAGAAATCGGACAGGCGCGGCGGAATGTCCGAAATCGATGCCATGGGCGGATTGATTTAAACCGGCTCAATGCTGCTATCCAACGACGCACGAAAGAATTTCTGCGGCAAGAAACGTCGGTATCCGTCCGACCATTTGAACGCACAACAAACATGACATTGGAGGAAATCAGATGTCCAAAGGCAACAAGAAGCGCGGAAATCGTGAAGTGAAGAAACCGAAAAAAGTAAAGGAGCAGACCCCGGCGACGGCTGGTTTCGCAAAGGAAAAGACGCCGCTCAATATTGGGAACAAAGAGACGCATTCTTTCGATTGATCCCGGGCATCTACGCCGCAGTGTCACCTATCCAGAACAGGCGTTGGTCGAATGCGCAGCGATTAGTGCAACGAAGTATATCTTTGCGAGGCATTGAGTCCGTTGCACAGGATGAATCGCGCAAGCCTAAGCACTAGACTCTGTGCAAGCATTGCCAATTGCTTCATATACGTCACACCTGACGAAGCACGCTGCCGCCATCGGCGATCCGGAGGATGAGGCCAGCCACCGCTCGATGGGTCTCCATTTCTTTGGCCGTGCCGACGGCGTTTTCGTGGGTTGCGGCGGCGTCCCGGAGTATTCCCGCAATCTCGTGTTCAGGGAGGAGCTTGTGATCGCTCATCGCAAGTAGGATCGCCTCGCAGATCGAGAGGGCGGCGATTCCGGAACAATCCTTCTGATCGGGCATCGTGGAAATCTCCTTGTTGCTGCGAAAGGATCATCGCTCTGTGCTGGTCTGATCAACTTTCCCAAACTTTCAGAAAATGCTCTATGCTGGGCTGATCGAAAGCAGTCCGTGCGCCGATTTCCCACTTATTTTCCCGCCCGCCGGGGAGGCGCCATTGAGCATGATCCAAGACAGCCCATTAACCCGGAAGCTTTCCGCCTTTGTCGCCCTTTCCGAGCCTGAGCTTGCGGTCCTGGAACGTTTGCACCAAAGGCGCAGGGCTTTCGTCGCGGGGCGCGATCTCGTGCATCAGGGGCAATCCGATCAGGCGGCCTACATCCTCTCGGAAGGGTGGGTTTGTTCCTACAAGATCCAACCGGACGGATCGCGCCAGATTGTCGATTTCCAGATCCCCGGCGATTTTCTCGGGCTGCGCAGTGTCCTGCTGCATACCTCCGATCACAGCATCGAACCGATCGTGGATATCCAGGCGGCGGAAGTTCTGGCGAGTGACCTTCTGGAGGCTTTCGCGCAAACCCCGCGGCTGGCAGTGGCGGTTCTCTGGGCGGTCAGCAGGGATGAAGCGATGGTGGTCGAGCATCTGGTCTGTCTCGGACGCCGCGACGCGAATGCCCGCATGGCCCACTTTCTGCTCGAACTCGGTGTCCGGCTGGCTCTGGTGGGGATGGGCAGTAAGGCGGGATACGATTGTCCGCTGACGCAGTATCATCTCGCCGATGCGCTGGGGCTGAGTGCGGTCCACGTCAATCGTGTCCTGCGGCAGCTTCGAGAGAGTGGGCTGGTCACATTCCGGGACGGTCGCGTGACTTTCGATGACTATGAAGGTCTGGTGGAGCTGGCGGATTTCGATCCGGCCTATCTGGATCAAACCGGCCCGCTTCTCAAGTGACAATGGCCGCCCTGTTGATGGAGAGGCGGCCATGGCAGATCGCTAGTTCGGCGCTTTCAAATTTTCACATGGCGCAGTCTTCGCTGCTGCGGCGATCAGTTGCTGTCGCCGTTGCCTTGAAGAGCATTCAAGCGCAGCGCTACTTCTGACACGCTGAGGCTGCCGCATTCACGCGCATAAAGCTCCGCTGAAAGCTCCAATTGCGTGCATGCCCGAACATGTTGCGCGGGTTGGAGCGGGGCGGATTTCGCTACCGTAGCATCACTTTCCGCAAAACCTGTGGACGTGAATGCTAAAGCTAAAAACGCCGACGACACGGCTAAACGACCACATCTCTGGGTAAAATCCCTCGCGAACTCTGAACGGGAGGAGAAAATCTTTACAAAAAACATTGTAGTATCCTTTCTTGGATTTTCCGAAGTCACGGAGATCATGGAGAAATAAGACGATCGAGATCGATCGAGATCTGGTCTTTCGCGACTGCTTGGAAAACCGGAGCCCAACGGGGATTCGTTAAGCATCAAACACTATCATCAATTTGCTTTGGGCGCGCACTGACACAAGTTAGCCTAAGCTGTTTGACGTGTTCTTTCACAAGTTTTTGCCGGATCAGGATTGGCTCTGCACAGCGAAATACGTTGTATTTTTATTGCTTCAGGATCGACGGGAGGTTGCGGGCAAACTGACGTAAAAAGGCCGCCCTCCTATCAAGAAGGGCGACCCGGTCAGAAGCTCAGACGCCGGACGTCACGCGAGGGCGTGCGTGGCCGCGTCAAGCTCCTTGTTGGTCTCGGCTTCGTTCTTTGCCGTATGTGCCTTCTCGGCGGCCTGGTAATGCTTCAGGGCCGCGTCCTTCTTCGGACCATCGGGCGCCTTGTCCCAGTTGGCCTTTACGGATTTCATCTTGTCGACGGTCTTGTTGATTTCGGGAGTCATTGGAATGTCCTTTCCTGGACGTTCCGAGAATAAGAAGCGTGAGGACAATACCCACCAATTGTCGTCTGCACGCCCTCACGCTTCTTCAGTACTCGGAAAAAAATGCCCGCCAATATTCGTCGGGCACATGGCATCTAGCGGGTTTGCCTCGATGTCTGCACTGACGCAGGTTAGCCTGACCGGCACGGGGCGTGGCTTTGCGACCTGACGTCGCGGAATGCGACCCTGCGCAGGTCATTCAGTGCGGCGCGAGTTGAGGGGGTGTGCCGCAAAGGCCGGTCTGCCCTCATGTGGCAGAGGCGTCTCATTGTGGGACATCCGGCGCCATGCATCCCCGTCCAGCAGGTACGTGGACGCACAGAACGCCTCGTGGATCGGTGCGCCGGCCTTCTCGGCCGAAACGCTGTAGGTGAGAACGACGATGTCACCGCGACGCTCCAGCCGCCTGTTCGTCATGCCGATCGAGCGCCATGGATTTTGCTGTTCCGGACGCGCACGGGTCCGGTCATTCTGAAGAATTCCGAATGGATGGGGAAAGATCATGATGGATTCATCTGACGTCCCGGTACGGGCGCTATCCATTCCGTCGGTCCAGAACCGTTCTTCGAGATCCCAAAGCGTCGCTGCATACCGCATGGTCATTGGCCGTTTCCTTGTCTGGAGTTCTTCCGGTCCGGTCGCTCAAAACCCGACATCCGAACACCTCAACCCGAACCGGCCAGAACGTAGACCCGCGCCAGGACCAGAAGGAAAAGCACGACGAACAAGACGCGTCTGAAAGAGCCCGGCGGCCAGTTTGGCATCGCGGGGACTGTAAGGCCCGATGCCCGGTTTGACAGAGGTGCGGGCAACAACCCGGCCAGTTTTGCAGCAACCGCGCCGTGGTCGAGGCCGAGCGCCGGGACATCCTTGAAACCCGCGAGCATCGCCCCCAGCCGACCGCGCGCCGCTTCCTGCCCGGAATTTGCAAGTCTGGCTGCTTCTTCCCAGGGATCGAGACCAAGCCTTGCAAGTGCGGAGACCACCGTCACGGCAGCGCCGTTCTGGTCTTTGCCAACGAAGGCGTACAAAAACGGGTCGAAGTCGTTTCCCTGCGGGTGAAGAACCTCCAGCCTGGACATGTAACACTCCAATTCATCTTTTGACCCAACCTTCAAGAGCCTCCGTTGGGACCATCGAGGCACCAGTCGCCCCAAAGATGCCGACAACTGCTTATCTGATCTTATCGGCAATGCCTTCGCCGCGCCCTTACGCAGATCAGCGATGTGCCGGGCAGGTCGGTCCAGACCTGGCGACAGGTCGGCATTGCACCCTGAGAGAAAGAAACTGCCCCAAGCTAACACCGATCAGCATGGGTCGCCCTTTGGTGGTTTATGGTGGTGATACTCATCAGACCCTGCCGCGTGCCCGCCCCATTCAGGACCTGCGGCGTCCGGTTGTTGAGCAATTTTCATTTAGGTAGCGGAGGCTTGGGATGAACACGCGGACGTCCAGATCGATGGTGACGTTTCCTGACGTCTTCGTCTTACCGGGCTACCCGGAAGAGCTGCCCGCTGGCGACTACGAAATCGTCACCGAGGAGGAACGCCTTCAGGGTCTCAGCTTTGAGGCATACCGGCGAACCGCGACATACCTGACCATTCACGGCAGGGGGAAGCATGCCGGCCGCATCGAACTGCGTCCGGTTTCGGAGCGGGACATCGAGCTGGCGATCAGCCACGGTCGGAACATCCCCAAGGGCATCAATGACAGCGAGGCGGCGCTTTCTCCGCAGGAGGACTTGAAATGAACACTCCCGAATGGCTGAAACCCGGAATCTATGGTGGCGTGATCGGAGCAGTTGTCGTTACTTTCGTCGGATTTTCGTGGGGCGGTTGGATGACTGGCGGTGGTGCCAACAAGATGGCGAGACTCATGGCCGAGAGCGACGTGATCGCCGCACTGACCCCGGTCTGCATCGACATGTCGCGCGTCGACCCCGACCGCATCGCAAAGCTCGCCACTATCAACAGCGCCGCGAGTTACAAACAGCGCGATGCGGTGATCGCCGCGGGCTGGGCGACAGTCCCGGGCACCGAAACCGCCAACCGGGATCTTGCGCAGGCCTGCATGGCCGCGCTCAAACTCGACGCGTCGTGACGCGCCGGTTCGTGGGATGGCCCCTCAGAAAAGCGCCTTGCGCCCTTGACGAACATCCTGACGGCGGAGAGCGCAGGATTGGAGCACCTTCAAACCAGGAGAATGATCATGAAACCACACATTGGAAAGAGCATAGCTGTTTTTTCCCGGCCATTCAGGCTTTCCGGTTTTGATGAGATTCTTCCGGCAGGAGAGTACGACATCGAAACCGAACTGAACTCACCGCCAGACCATCTCGATCCGGCAGGTTGGAAGGCATCGGTCCTGGTGCATCTGAAACCACGGACGTCGCATCCTGGGCTGAAGCGAAGCCTGACCGTGTCTCTGGCCGAACTTGAGAGCGTCCACGCCAGGGACAAGCTCTCCGGACGTGATCTGACACAGGTCTTCATCGAAGAGATGCTGGAAGATCCGATGGTGCGCCTCGTCATGAAAGCGGATGGCGTTTCCGAGAGGCAGCTTCGTCATCTTTACGGCGTGTTGCACAATCCAAATTCGGGCGGCGACGCCCTGGATCGGAATGCGGGGCGCGAAGCGCCGAAATGCCGCCCGTCCGACAAATTCGCGGTTCAGGCAGCCGAGAACGAAGGAATGCCATCCGAGACAGGTTGCACGACTCAGTTCGGGTCCCTGCCCCCCGGCGCAACAGCGATGGCCGCGGGGACAAAACCATGACCGATGATCCGGTGAATCTTGACGCGAGACGCAGCACTGAAAGCAGGATGGCAACGGATATCCGACGACACTCACTCAAGGATTTCGAGGCTGACCAGTACGCGCTCCGCCGACGGCAGGAAGAACTGGAAGCGCAGCTTCTTGCCGAGCCCGCCGCCAACTGGCAAGAGGCGGCGGTGAAAGCGCAATATCTGATACGTCGTTATTCAGAGACTTTCGAGGCTCAGGATGCAAGACGCCAGAAACTCATCCAGCGCGCGCTTGGTGATCTCGCGCGCCTGATCGAGGCCGAGGCACCAAACCCATGACTCCATTTACTAATGAAGACACGGTTCCGGCACGGGCGCGCAATGACGTGCCGCAAGAGCGTCGGTGCCTTCGCTGCGGCACCGCCTTCCGAAGCGAAGGGTTCGGGCAGAGAATCTGTCCGCGCTGCAAAGGGTCAAACGCATGGCGAAACGCCGCTCCTGTAAACCCTGGTTTGTCCCGGCGCCGCTGAGGTGTTTCAGTTAATTGAACCGTTTCTCCGCGCACGGACGAGGTGCACAAATGCTGTCTATCTAAGAGGTCCGGACGAGGGGCATCTACAATGGACCATCCTACACGGTGCGCCACTGTCCGGAATGCGAAGGCAGCAGCGAGGCACTCAAAGCACCGCGAAAGTCCGAGAGCAATCATTCACATCCCCTGTAACGTCTCCTTCCTGAGAAATCTTGCGATGCGGACCACTTGGTCGCAATGTGTGGTCCGGCCTTGGAGCCGGCCTGCGGCTATGAGCACAGCTGAGTTTCCAGGCAATCTGAATGTCGGCTTTCCTGTTCCTGCCGAGGCTAATCCGCGCATGCGGCGAAAGTCGGCATTCCCGAAGATTTGACCACTGTCCTGTGACCGTAGCAATGATGATCCTTGTTCGAGTCTGAATGTCCGCTCCCGCCGGTGACGCTGAACCTCTTCGCACCTGCGGAGAAAGTCCGCTTTCCGCCGATGCCGTTGAAAAACTCTTTGTTGCAGCGCGGCAAGTCGTTTGATTCACTTGATTTATGGTTATCGGGAGGATCGGGCGATGATGGGGGTTCAGAAGGCCGAAGCGCAGCTCTTCTACGCGTTTGATTTGGAGAACCACGTGCCCGCCGATCACCTGCTTCGGGAGATCGACCGGTTTCTGGATATGGATGGGATGCGCGAGCGCCTTCGGCCATTCTACAGCCACACCGGTCGGCCCTCGATCGATCCCGAGCTCATCGTGCGGATGCTGGTCATCGGCTATGTGATGGGGATCCGCTCCGAGCGTCGCCTCTGCCAGGATGTGCATCTCAACCTGGCCTATCGCTGGTTCTGTCGCCTCGGCCTTGACGACAAGGTGCCGGATCATTCCACCTTCTCACGCTACCGGCACGGCAAGTTCCGCGAGAGCGATCTGTTACGGCAGGTGTTCGAGGCGACCGTTGAACGCTGCCTGAAGGAGGACCTTGTCTCCGGCGAGGGCTTCGCCGTCGATGCCAGCCTGATCCCGGCCGACGCCAACAAGACCCGGTCCGTCGCGGCCCGGGACTGGAGCCCCGATGTCGCGCGCGTGGTCGGCAACCGGGCGGCGCGGGAGTATCTGGAGACCCTCGACAATGCGGCCTTTGGTGCAGCCTCACCGGTGCAGCCGAAGTTCGTCGCGAAGTCGGACCCAGCAGCTCAATGGACCCGCGCGGAGGAGAGCCGCCCCTACTTCGCCTATGCCACGAACTACCTGATCGACACCAAAAGCTCGGTGATCATGGACGTCGAGGCCACGCGGGCGATCCGGCAGGCGGAGGTCGGCGCGTCGCGTACCATGATCGACAGGACCGAGCAGCGCTTCGGCATTCGGCCGGAATGGCTCGCGGCGGATACCGCCTACGGCAACGCCGAGAACCTCGGGTGGCTGGTCGAGGAGCGCCAGATCACCCCCTTCATCCCGGTGATCGACAAGTCGGAGCGCACCGATGGCACCTGGTCGCGGTCCGACTTCGAATGGGACCCCGAGAACGATCAGTACATCTGCCCGGAAGGCCACGCGCTCAGGCAGTTCCGCCGCAACTACTCCGACCCAAACCGGGGCAAGGACATCACCGGCCGGCGTAAATATCGAGCGCTGAAGTCCGACTGCGATGCCTGCCCGTCGAAACATCTCTGCTGCCCGAAGGTTGATGCGCGTTCCGTCACGCGCGAAGAGCACGAGGACGCTCGCGAGGTTGCACGAGCCTGCCGGACGACGAAGGCCTACAAGGTGTCGCGCGACAAGCGGAAGAAGGTCGAGATGCTCTTCGCCCACCTCAAGCGTATCCTGAACCTGACGCGGCTCCGGCTCCGAGGGCCGAACGGCGCCAGGGACGAGTTCCTCCTCGCCGCCACCGCCCAGAACCTCCGAAAGCTCGCGATGCTGCGACCGGTGATTAACAAGATGGAGGTCGCAGCATGATCTGAACCGTCAGATCAGCCAAAACGGCCACCCTGCGGACCGGTGTCCGAAGCCATGAGGTCGCGTCGGCGCGGCCAGAACAATAACGCCGCAAATCTCGCAGAGTTTTTCAACAGAATCCGCCGGACGGGTCGAACGTAGCCGAGAAACCGTCCCGGGCGCTCCGAATGTTAGGTGAATGTCGGCTTCGCAATTCTTCACCGTGTGTGTGGGTCCACGGCGAAAGCCGCCTTCGCAGCTCACCTCTCCCGATCATCATCCCGGTCATGGCCGCGCGCTGACGTGTTCCGCAGGCGGACCAGCGCCGCCCGGGCCTCCTGCAGCGGCAAGCCGATCTCTTCGTGCTCCACGGCGGCTGCGACGATGGCGCGGGCGATGGCGTGGCGGGTGGTGGCATCGGGGAAGTCGGTGGAAAGAGCGTCGGTCTGGCCAGCCGCGAGGTCTCGTATGATGGTTGGGCCGTAGCGCTTGACCATGTCGGTGCTGAACGCACGGGCGGAATCCGGACTGTCGAAGATCACGCTGCCATGCTGCTTCTCGATCGCCACCATCTGGGTCAGCGTCCGGCGCAGGGCCTTGGCCTCCGGTTCGGCCTCCCGGCCATAGGCGCGGGCGATGATGCCGGCGGCCTCTTCGTAGAACTGGTCAACCCTGATCGCCGCCTTCGTCCGGGCCTCGGGATCGGAGAGGCTGAGCCCTTGTTTGATAGCCATCGCCTCGATGTCCTGCAGAACCCAGCCACGTTCCTCATGGGCGTTGAGCGCACCGCGCCTCAGCCGCGCGCCAACCGCGTCGGGATCAAGACCCGCCGCCTCGGCCCGTGCCTTCAGGCTGATGGTTAAGATCCGGGCATCGGCCGGGTGCAGGCCACTGCGCTTGCCGTCCACCCGCGTCTCACCATCGCGGACGGAGAGTTTGTAAATCGCCGTCCGCGGCCCCTGCCCTGCCAGCTCCGCGCCCCTGGCATCGCCGAGCGCGCTCAGCGCCTCACCCGCGATCTGGTTGTAAACCGGCCGCGCCTTCTGCGCCTCGATGCCGGGAAGTTTTGCAATCCGGTCACTCGACGCTTTCAGCCAGGTCCGAAGATAATCCTGGAACCCGACCCGGTTCTGGAACGACGTGGCGTCGCCCGCATGAACCTCATGCGGCACGAAGGCTCTCCCCTCGTCCAGCGCCTGTGACGCCGCCTCCATCCGCGCCGCCACCTCGCGCGCCTCGGTCCGGCGCGCCAGGAACGCAAGGTCCCTGAAGACGCCCGAGACCTCCTTCATCTCTTCCAGCGCGGCGGTGCGGGCCGCGCCCATCCGCACCTTCTCCTCGACCGCCCTGCCCTCGCGCCGCGCCGCCTCGATCTCGGCCCGCCCCGGCCCGTAGCTCAGAATCCCGCGCTCGACCCGCGAGGTGGTTTCCAGCGCCACGCCATGTTCGGACGCGATCGCCGCCATCCGCTCCTTCATGTGGTCAAGATTGAAGACATGACCTCGCGCCATGTAGAACCATGTGCCCTCGACCACGCCCCGGTTCTGCACCACGACATGGACATGCGGATGCGACCGGTCGATGTGAAGCGCGGCGACATAAGACCAGGTATCGCCATAGTCCCCGCTGTCGAACATCTCCGCCGCCCAGTTCTCGGCAATGGCGCGGGCCGTCTTCGGCCTGACATGCTGCGGCAGGGACAGGAGGAGATGCGTCGTGTGGCCGTTCTTCGGGTCGCGGGTCCAGCCGTCCGACCAGGTGGTGACGATCTCGGCCCGTTCCTCGGGGCTGAGCGTTCGCCGGCTCGGATCGAAATCGACGATATTGCCGGTGCACCACTCGGCCTTGGAAAAGAGATAGTCGAGCTGGGCACCGAGCTGTTTCGCACTATGCGTGCCGCCGCGATGGATCTTCTTCAGGACCGCCGCATGCCCCCCCTGCCCCGCCCGCCAGAGCCGCGCCCGGCGGGCCGGGTCGCCCCCCTTCGGCGCCGGTTTGCGCGCCCCGTCAAACGTCCCGGCCAGATGCCCGCGATGGGCCTTCAGAACCGCGATCTCGCCCATCAGGGCCTCGGCGACGCCCTTAGCCATTGTCGGCCTCCGCCTGCTTCAGGAAGAGCGCGACACCCCGACGCCGACGCTCGGTGTTCATCTGGACCAGAAAGGTCCGGAGCCGTCTCAGATCGCGGTGCAGCGCCCGGAACTCGTCCATCTGCCGCCCGTTCATCGGCAAGCGACCACTGTTTGCAAGCCGCGCCATCTGGTTGATGTTCACGCCGATCTTGTTCAACTCCCGCGAAATCGCATCCAGTTCGGCCCCCTCGTCCCCCGGCAATTCGAGAAAACCCGTCGCCAGACGCACCAGGGCACGCAACCCATCCGAGCGGTTCTTGTACCCGGCGCGGGTGATCGCGGCCTCAAACGCACGCGCTTCAACTGGAGACACCCGCACCGTGATCGGTTGCGCCGCCCCGCCAGAGGCCTCGTTCCGATGGATCTCGGCGTCCCTGATCTTGCGGATCGTCTCCCGGCCCACGTCCAGCGCCTCGGCCACGGACTTGATCTGACCGCCCGCTTTCAACTGCCGGATGGCCTCGGCCCGCTCTTTTGGTTTCAGGCGTCTGCGCTTGATCAATTCGGCCGAACTCCCGTGGCGTATACGTTTTGCATTTCCTGCCAGTTCCTCTTTCTGCCTTTGCCCTGACTCTGGCCTCAAGAGCGCGGCGCGCATTCGGGGTGATTTCTGTCCGATGGTCAGGTCACCCGGACAGATGGCGGACCTGTGCAATGCGGGACGGGATCGTCAGTCCGGGAACGTCGACGTCGCGCGGACGGGAATGCCTCATCATGCTCGTGAATCGAGCAGTGCCTTTTGTCCACGAACTGTCATTGGACCGGAGGTGGTACCCCGTGGGAGACTCGGGCAATGATCGACAAGCTGCCAGATCCGCTCCATCTCACCCGTTGCAATCCGGATCTCAACATGGCGCGGTTTTACGTGATCGCGCTCGAACCGACCCTTTTCGGCGAGGTCGCGGTGGTCCGGAGCTGGGGTCGGATCGGAAGCCGAGGGCAGGTCAGGATGGAGACCTTCGGCGAGGTTCAGGACGCGGATGCCGCGGCCAACCGGCTCGGGCGGGTCA
>NZ_JBARVQ010000507.1:0-1994 GCF_049646345.1 Albidovulum sp.
GGCATAGACCGCGTCGCCGTAATAATAGAACTCCCGCCGGTCACGGTCGCCGCAGAGGGGGCAAAGGATACGCATGACGGCCCCCTAATGCAGGTTGTGCTGCGACCCGGTGCCTTCTTCATCGAGAAGATGGCCCGTGGCGAAACGGTTCAGGCGGAAGCGGCGAGCGACGTCGTGGGACTCTCCGGTCGCCATCAGATGGGCCATGCACCAGCCCGACGCGGGCACGGCCTTGAACCCGCCGTAGTTCCAGCCGCAGTCGATATAGAGCCCGCCGACATCGGTCTTGTCGATGATAGGTGATCCGTCAGGCGTCATGTCCATGATGCCACCCCATGAGCGCAGCACCTTGGCCTTGCCGATCATCGGCATCAGCGTCATGCCCGCCTCCATCACATGCTCGACCATCGGCAAGTTGCCCCGCGCGGCGTAGGAGGAATAGAAATCCAGATCGCCGCCGAAGACGAGGCCACCCTTGTCGGACTGCGAGATATAGAAATGGCCCATGCCGAAGCTGACCACATGGTCGATCACGGGCTTCAGCCCCTCGGTCACAAAAGCCTGCAGGATGTGGCTTTCGACTGGCAGGCGCATCCCCGCCATCGCAGCCACCTGCCCCGAGCGGCCCGCGACGATGATGCCGACCTTCTTGGCCCGGATCGCGCCGCGCGTGGTCTGCACGCCGGTTACGCGACCGTCCACGATGTCGATCCCCGTCACCTCGCAATTCTGGATCAGATCGACGCCGCGCTGATCGGCGCCCCGCGCATAACCCCAGGCGACTGCGTCATGCCGTGCGGTGCCGCCACGGCGGTGGAGAAGGCCGCCATAAATCGGGAACCGCGTCTGTTCGAAATCGAGATAGGGCAGATGGCGGCGCACGCCCTCGCGGTCCAGAAGCTCCGCATCGTCACCTTGATTTATCATTGCATTGCCGCGCCGGGCGAATGCGTCGCGCTGACCGTCAGAGTGGAAGAGGTTGATGAGGCCTCGCTGCGAATGCATGACGTTGTAGTTGAGGTCGGCCTCCAGCCCCTCCCACAGTTTCAGGGAATGGGAATAGAATTCCTGATTGCCCGGCAGGAAATAGTTGGCCCGGACAATGGTGGTATTGCGCCCGACATTGCCGCCGCCAAGATAGCCTTTCTCCAACACGGCGATATTGGTGATGCCGTGGTTCTTGGCGAGGTAGTAGGCTGTCGAAAGGCCATGCCCGCCACCACCGATGATCACGACCTCATATTCAGACTTCGGATCGGGATCGCGCCAGGCCGGTTTCCAGCCCTTGTTACCAAAGAGCCCTTCGGAAATGACCTTGAACCCGGAATAGCGCATCATCGTCCTCCCTGCCCGCTCCACTGAACCGGCACAGCGGAGAGATTTCAATGCCTATCGGCACTTTCCCCGCCGGATCGCGACAAAGAAGGTCGCAAGCAAGTCGCGGACAAGAAAAAGGGCCGGAGCGAGGGAACTCCGGCCGCAAAAGGTGTCGTCGCAAGACGATGGGTTTACCGGCCGGAGCTAAGGGCCGGTTTGGGATTACTTCGCAAGCCGGAAATATGCGGCCTCATAATTGTTGGTCATGCCGCCGCCGTCGCAGAAGCCGTAAGAACCGTTCGACGTCACATCGAGCTTACCGCCAGCGACGAGAGAAACGCCCTCAAGCCCGTTCGCATTGGCGGTCAGAGAGATGTCCTTGGCCGCGATGATCTGGCTGCCATAGATTTCCGCGCTGGAGGCAAAGTTGACACCGCCCCGCGTCACGATCTGAACATCCCCGCCTTCGGCGCAATGGTCATTCAAACCGATCGTTACACCCGACGGTGCCCGCACCGCAGTGGCGTCGTCATTGTCGACGAAGATCACCGCATTCTGGATCGTGGCACCTGCATGAATGGTCAGACGGCAATCGGTAACGAGAACTGCATCCTTCAGAACGGCATCCGGATAGATGTCATAGGTCCATTTATCCTGGCGGCAGGTCACCTTGTGGA
>NZ_JBARVQ010000508.1:0-9302 GCF_049646345.1 Albidovulum sp.
GTGGAACCCCCGGCTCAACGGTCAGACCTTGTGCTTGCCCTTGTGGGGCGCCCAGATCCGTTTGTTGGTGAGGTAAAGCAGAACTGTCAGCAGGCCGAGGAACAGAACCCCAACGAAACCCACCTGCTTGCGCGCCATCATCTTCGGCTCGGCCGCCCACATCATGAACGCCGCGACGTCTTCGGCCATGTGGTGGACCGAGTTGTCGTGACCGTCGGCATATTCGACCTGACCATCCGACAGCGGCGGGCTCATTGCGATTTTGCCACCCGGAAATGCGGTGTTTTCGTAGAGGGTCGTACCAGCCTCCTCGATCTCATGCCCGGTATAGCCGGTCAGGATCGAGACGATGTATTCCGGGCCGCCAATGCCCTTGAAGAACTGGTTGATCCCCGAGCCATAGGGCCCGTGGAAACCTGCGCGGGCCTTGGCCATAAGGCTCAGGTCCGGCGCGTTCGGCAGCGAGGATTTCGGGAAGAAATCGGTTTCCTTGCCTTCGCGGTCCTCGCCGGTTTCCTTGTCGACGACGGTGAACTGCTTGGCATAGGCGCGCACCTGATCTTCCGGCAGATGCGGGCCGCCTTCGTCCGACAGCGACCGGATCGGCACGAACTTCATGCCGTGGCAGGCCGAACAGACTTCGGTATAGACCTGAAGGCCGCGCTGCAGCTGGTGTTCATCATATTTCCCGAACGGGCCTTCAAAGGAGAAGTCCACATCCCCGATATGCTGCTCTCCGCCACCGGCGGCATAGGCGCCGCCGGTCAGGGCCAGAACGGAAGCGGCCGCGATTGCGATTATTCTCAGCATCTCAATCAATCCTTTCCGCTCACTCGGCCGGAGTGCTTTTTGCGCCGTAATGCGCGTTGAAGTCATCCTCGATCGTCGCCGGCGGGGTCGTCGGCTTTTCGATCACACCGAGAAGCGGCAGGATCACGAGGAAATAGGCGAACCAGTAGGCCGATCCGATCAGCGAGATGATCGAATAGGGCGGCTCGGCCGGCATCGCGCCGCACCACATCAGGACGACGAAGTCGACGATCAGCAGGTAGAACCACCAGCGGAACATCGGCCGGTACTGACCCGAACGCACATTCGATGTATCAAGCCACGGCACCAGCGCCATGACAGCGATCGCACCGAACATTGCCAGCACGCCGAAGAACTTGGCGTCGACAATGCCGAAGGTGACCCAGTTCGTGAGCATCACGACCCAGACATCCGAGGTAAAGGCGCGCAGGATCGCGTAGAAGGGCAGGAAGTACCATTCCGGCACGATATGCGCGGGCGTCGCCAGCGGGTTCGCCTCGATATAGTTGTCGGGGTGACCAAGGTAGTTCGGCATGAAGCCGACAATGGCGAAGAAGACGACCAGAACGACGCCAAGGGCGAAGAGGTCTTTCATCACGAAATAGGGCCAGAAGGGCAGCGTGTCCTTCTCGGCCTCGGCCTTCGATCCACGACGTACCTCGACACCCGTGGGGTTGTTGTTGCCCGTGGTGTGGAAGGCCCAGATATGAACGGCGACCAGCGCCGCGATCACGAAGGGCAGAAGGTAGTGGAGCGAGAAGAAGCGGTTCAGCGTGGCGTTGTCCACTGCCGGTCCGCCCAGAAGCCAGGTCTGGATCGGCTCGCCAATGCCCGGGATCGCGCCGAAGAGGCCAGTGATCACCGTGGCACCCCAGAACGACATCTGCCCCCAGGGAAGCACATAGCCCATGAAGGCGGTGCCCATCATGGCAACGAAAATCAGGATGCCGACGATCCAGGTGATTTCACGCGGGGCCTTGTACGAGCCGTAGAACAGGCCGCGGAACATGTGGATATAGACGGCAAGGAAAAAGAGCGACGCGCCGTTGGCGTGAATGTAGCGCAGCATGTAGCCGCCATTCACGTCCCGCATGATATGTTCGACGCTGGCAAAGGCCTTATCGACATGCGGCGTGTAGTGCATCGCCAGGACGATGCCGGTGACGATCTGCAGAACCAGGCAGAAGGCCAGAACAATACCCCAGATCCACCACCAGTTCAGGTTCTTCGGTGTCGGGATCATCAGCGTGTCGTAAGCAAGGCTCACGATCGGCAGGCGGCGGTGAAGCCACTGCTCAAAACCCGTCTTGGGCTCGTAATGGTCGTGCGGAATACCAGCCATCTTTCAGCCCCCTCAGCCCAGCTTGATCGTGGTTTCGTCGGTGAAGGCCGCGACCGGCACCGGCAGGTTGCGCGGCGCGGGACCTTTGCGGATCCGACCGGCAGTGTCGTAGTGCGAACCGTGGCAGGGGCAGAACCAGCCGCCGAAATCACCGGCCCCGTCGCCCAGCGGCACACAGCCGAGATGGGTGCACACGCCCATCATCACCAACCATTCGCCGGCTTCGTCGAGGCTGCGGTTTTCGTCCGCCGCATCGGCCTCGGCGCCCTTGTTGGCGTTTTCGGCACCGGGATCGGCCAGATCGGACAGCGGAACCGCGCGGGCCGCATCGATCTCTTCCTGGGTGCGGCGGCGAATGAAGACAGGCTTGCCGCGCCATTTGACGGTCAATTGCGTGCCCGTCTCTACGCCCGAGATGTCGACGAAGATCGACGACAGTGCCTGAACATCGGCGGAGGGGTTCATCTGGTCGACGAGGGTCCAGACGGCAGCGCCGCCCGCAACCGCTCCGGCGCCCGCAGTGGCATAATAGAGGAAATCCCTCCGGGTGCCTGCGTGGTCTTCAGCTTGGGACACGAAACTTTCTCCCTTCTTCGACCGGCGGGCCGGTCCTGCGACGAATGGGCCGCAGTTGCCCGCAGCCTTCCCGGGCGGTTATTAGCGGCCAAATTCAGGCCCGTCCAGCGGACATTCGGGCGCATCCCGGCTTGTTGTGATACCGGCGCAATAGGCTGGGCGGGGTCGAGACCTCAGGTCAGCCATCAGACGGGGTGCGAAACCGGCACGGAAAGTCCGGTCAGCGGTCTTGTCGGAGGGCGGGCCTATGCGTCCGCACGACGAAGAAGCTGGGTGAGAGAATCAACCCGCCGCATCCGATGCAGGCTCACCCGGCAGGTTCGGTCGCCTTCATGCTGCCGCGCCGCGAAAAGGCATTGTACCAGGTCGAGAGTTCCGCCCGTCCGTCGCGCCAATTGCGGGCCGCGTGGCGGAAATCGAGATAGCCGAGCGCGCAGGCCACCGCGATCTGGCCCATGTCGAGCGGGCCGTTCAGATGATCCATCCAGCGGGCTTCCAGCGCGTCGAGCGTGCGGGCGATCTTGGCCCATTGCCCCTCGACCCAGGGTTCGAATCGAATCTCCTCGGGTCTGAGCCGCGATTCGTAGACGATGAGAAGGGCCGCTTCGAGAATACCGTCGGCTGTCGCCTCAAGCGTCAGGGTCTGCCAGAGGCGCGGCACGGGCGGGTAGAGTTTGCCGCCCGCACGGGTATCGAGATAGCGGCAGATCACCCGGCTGTCATAGATCGCGGTCCCGTCGCCGGGGGCCAGCGCGGGGATCTTGCCGAGGGGATTGAGCCCGAGCGGCTGGCTGCCGGGGGGTGAGCTTGAGGGGCTGCGCGGGCCTGAGCCTTGTGGCGGATCGCATCGACAAAGAACCGATCCGGTTCTGAAGTTGAGATTTTGCAGCCTTTGCAGATGCGTTCGTATCGCGAGAGGCCGCTTAGAGTCTTCAAACGGCGCGCGTAGTTGTCGGCATCGAGGAAGTTGCCCAAGTGCGAGCGAAGCTGGTCGTAGGTTTCGCAGTGATACCTTTTGCCGTTGCGTTCTTGATGGCGCGGTTCATGTGCTCGACCTGTCCATTGGTCCAAGGCTGGTTTGGCTTTGTCAGTCGGAGTTCGATGCTTTTTGCGGCACAGATCATGCCAAACTGCATTGGCCGGGAGTAGATTGTGTTCAGGTTCCTTGGCTGCTTTGCGGACTGGAGGCCGTTGTCAATGAGGATGGTATGGATACGGTAGGGCACCGTTTCGGTCAGGTGCACTAGAATCTTCCAAGCAGTTTTCCTGTTTGACTTTTTCACAAGTTGGACCACGGCAAATGGCTGGTCCGCTCAATGGCCACAAAAAGAAAGAGTTTGCCTTCGGCGGTCCGGAGTTCGGCTATGCCGATATGAAAGTAGACGATAGGATACCGCTTGAACTTCTGCCGCTTCGGCTTGTCCCCATCTATGTCAGGCAGGTATGAAATGACGTGTCACTGCAAACAATGATGCAATGAAGATCGTGTCAAATGGGGGATGGAGGGCTGCTATGAACGACGAGATCGTAATCCTGTCCGGTGCGCGGACCGCAATCGGAACCTTCGGGGGCAGTCTGGCGGGTATGGCCCCTATCGACATCGCCACCGTGGCGGCAAAAGCGGCCCTTGAGCGGTCGGGTGTCGCGGGCGAGCAGATCGGGCAGGTGGCCTTTGGCCATGTGATCAATACCGAACCGCGTGACATGTATCTTAGCCGCGTAGCTGCGATGCAGGCCGGGGTTCCAAATGGGACGCCCGCGATGAATGTGAACCGGCTTTGCGGATCGGGTGTGCAGGCGATTGTCTCGTGTATTCAGTCGCTGGCGCTGGGGGATGCCGATTTCGCGCTTGCCGGCGGGGCCGAGAATATGAGCCGTTCTCCCTATGCCTTGCAGGCCGCGCGCTGGGGCCAGAAGATGGGCGATACCAACGCGCTCGACATGATGACCGGGGCGCTGACCTGCCCGTTCGGCACCGGCCATATGGGGGTGACGGCCGAGAATGTCGCGGCCGAGCACGATATCAGCCGCGCGGCGCAGGACGCTTTCGCGATGGAAAGCCAGGAGCGGGCAGCGAAGGCGATTGCAGAAGGTCGCTTCAAGGATCAGATCGCGCCGGTTGAGGTCGCATCCCGCAAGGGCACCGTGGTTTTCGACACCGATGAGCATCCGAAGGCGACGAGCCTTGAGGCCTTGGCCGGGTTGCGGACGGTGTTCCAGAAGGACGGCACGGTGACGGCGGGCAATGCGAGTGGCATCAATGATGGCGCGGGTGCGGTTGTGCTGGCGCGGGCCGAGGCGGCGGAGAAGGCGGGGCTGAAACCGCGTGCCCGGGTGCTGGGCTACGCCCATGCCGGGGTCCGGCCCGAGGTGATGGGGATCGGCCCGGTGCCTGCGGTCGAGGCTTTGCTGAAGCGCACCGGTCTGTCCGTCGGCGATTTCGACGTGATCGAGTCGAATGAGGCCTTCGCGGCGCAGGCTTTGGCTGTGACCAAGGGGCTCGGGTTTGATCCGGCGAAGGTGAACCCCAATGGCGGCGCGATTGCGCTGGGCCATCCGGTGGGCGCGACGGGTGCGATCATCACCGTGAAGGCGCTTTACGAGCTGGAGCGGATCGGCGGCAAGAAGGCGCTGATCACGATGTGCATCGGTGGCGGTCAGGGCATTGCTCTGGCCATTGAGCGGGTCTGAGGGGCGCCGTCTATAGCGTTTCGAGTTTACGTTGCATCGGAATTCGAACTTATTTTGTTCGTATTCCGATACTTACAATCTCAACCGAAACTCGAAACGCTTCAGGGGGCATCGAGCCCCCCTCGCCGGGGCCGTGCGGATGCGCGGCCAGCCTCTGGCAGGGGTATTTTGGCAATGAAGAAGCTTAAGGCCGGAGCGTCACTTTGGCGGTCGCGCTTTGTCCCTTTGCGTCGATGACCGAGAGGGTGATGTAGCCCTGACCGGGATTGCGGAGCGCGGTTTCGCGGGCGCGGTCGGCGAGGATCAGCGGCGCGCCGTTGGCGAGCCATGTGAAGGGCGGGGTGCCGCCCCGGACCTTGAGTGCGAGCGTGGGGCCTGCCTCGACCTCCGCCCCGTTGGGCGGGAAGGCGATTTCGGGGGCGTCGGTTGCAGATGAGAAGGCCGCTCCGCGCGGGCGGAACTGCTGCAGCGGTTGCGGCAGGCGGGCTGTCGGCAGGATCAGTGTCGCGGGCGGCGGTGCGGGCAGCGGATCGGGCGCGGGTTTCAGCCTTGCGAAGGCGTCGAAGAGGATCGGTGCGGCGAGATCTCCACCGAAGGCACCGGGCACCGAGGCGCCATCGGCCCGGCCCATCCAGACCCCTGCAACATGCGCGCCGTCGAAGCCCAGAGCCCAGGCATCGCGGTGGCCATAGCTGGTGCCGGTCTTGTAGGCGATCCGGTGGGCGGGCGCACCTGCAGGTGGCGGCAGCCCCGCGAGGATATCGGCGGTGAGCCATGCGGCCTCAGGCCCGAAGAGGCGCTGGCCGACCGCCTCGGGCGCGCCGGGTGTTGTGTGAAGCCGGATCGGCTGTCCGAGCCTTGCGAGCGCGGCATAGGCCTGAACGAGGTCTTCGAGTGTTACGCCGACGCCGCCAAGCGCGACCGCAAGGCCGGGCTGGCCGCCGGGCAGGTCCGGGTGCCCGCCTGACTGGCGCAGGGCCGCCAGAAGCCGGGCTGGGCCGATCGCCTCGGTCAGGCTGACCACGGGGATGTTGAGCGAGAGTTGCAGCGCCTCGCGCGCGGTGATCGTGCCGCGAAACTGGCGGTCGAAATTCTGCGGCGCATAAGTGCCGAAGGCGGTGGGCCGGTCCTCGATCAGGGTTTCGGGATGGGCGAGGCCTTCGTCGAAGGCCAGCGCATAGACGAAGGGTTTCAGCGTCGAGCCGGGCGAGCGGATCGCGCGGGTCATGTCGATGAACCCGGCGCGGTTGGCATTGGTCCAGTCGGGCGAACCGACCGAGGCGAGGATATCGCCGGTGCGGTGGTCGGCAACGAGAATGGCAAGCGAGGTGCGCGCGCCGCTGAACCGCATGGCGCGCGCGGCAAGGGTTTCGAGGCTGGCTTGCAGGCGGGCGTCGAGGGTGGTTTCGATGCGGTGCGCGTCGGGCCTCTCGCGGGCGAGGCGTTCGGCGAGATGGGGCGCGTATGCGGGGAAAGCATGGCGTGCCTTTTGCACGGGTTCGGTCAGTGCGGCGGACCGGCGGTCATCCTCCATCGTGCCGTCACGCACCATCCGGTCAAGGACGCGGGTACGGGCCTTGGCAGCCGTTTCGGGAAAGCGGTCGGGGCGGCGGGTTTCGGGCGATTGCGGCAGGGATACGAGTAGCGCCGCCTCGGCCGGGGTCAGACGGCGGGGGTCTTTGCCGAAATAGGATAAGGTCGCCGCGCGGATGCCTTCCAGATTGCCGCCATAGGGGGCGAGGCGCAGATAGAGGCCGAGGATATCCTCCTTGGTCAGCCGCCGCTCCAGCGCCAGAGCGACACGGATCTGGCGCAGCTTGCCGTCCAGCCTGCCGGTGCCGCTGTCTTCCAGCAGCCGCGCCACCTGCATGGTCAGGGTCGAGCCGCCAGAGACCACGTGGCAGTTCCACAGGGCCTGCAAGCCCGCCCGCAGCATGGCCAGAGGATCGACACCGGGATGGTCGTAGAACCTTCTGTCCTCATAGGCGATCAGCATGGCGACAAAGCCCGGATCGACCGGGCCGGGATCGAGCCGCCAGCGCCCGTCGGCGACGGTGAAGGCGCGCAGGAGCGTGCCGTCGCGGGCCACGACCTCGGTCCCGGTGGCGACAGTCAGGGGTGGCAGATCGGTGCGGTCGATCCACTGATCGACCGCGTCCCGTGCGAGCCCGCCAGTGAAGAGGAGCGCCGCAAGCAGAAAGGCCGCGTGGCGTTTCACTCCGTCACCGTGACCTGCCCGACGCCCGTCCGCGCCCGGTAGTCGGGGCGGTACATATCCTCGACGCTGGCCGCCGGATGGCGGAAGCTGCCGGGGGTGATGGCGCGCAGGATATAGGCCAGCCGGAAGGGCCGGTCCGATCCCCAGTCGACGGCGGCAAGGAAACGTTCCTGCCGGAACTCGGTCATCCTTGTATCGGCTGTCTCCAGCCAGTCGAGGGCCGCGATATCGCCCGCGCGCAGCAGTGAGGGGTTGTCGATCTCAAACCCGGCGGGAAGGGGATCGTTGACCATCAGCCGGGCTTCGCTGCCGTCATGCGGCGTGACCTCGATCACCGCGACAAGGCGGGTGCCCTGTTTGACGGTGGCGATGTCGGCTGGGTCGCCGTTGAGCGTGTAGTAGCTGCGGCTGATCGCATAGCCCTTGCCGCCCGTCGGTTCGGGCTCGGTGGGCACGCCGAAGGTCGTGAGCGTCACGGTCGCATTGCGGTCCGTCGTATTGGCGATCACCTGCGGTATGGCGGCGTCGGCGTCGAGCACGCGCACCATCGGGCCGTCAACCGCCGCGCCATTGACGGTGAAGCCCTCTGCCCCCGACCGATCAATCAGTGCATTGGTGGCAAGAAGCGCCCAGGTCGCTTCCTGCGTCGACAGCCTGTGCCCGGCCATCACACTCGCCACGTTGTTGCCGAGCGTATCGGCATCCACCGCCTCTGATCCGGCCTCGGCTGCGAGGGTCAGCAGAGCCGTCGCATCGCGAAGGTTGGTGCCGTAATCGGCGCGCCAGATACGGTTTTCGTTGAAGCCGCGCCGGCTGAGCTGATCGGCGGCCTGCGCGAACAAGGCATCCGCCCGGCGCTGATCGCCGTAAGAGGCAAGCGCCGCCCCAAGCTGGGCCGAGGCGATCGGTGTGTCGAAGGCCCCGGATTTCACATCGGCGTAGTAGCGCAGGTCACCCATCGCCGCCGCCCCTTCGCGCGCCAGCACCATCAGTGCATAGGCATAGGCCCCGCCGCCCTCGTCAAAATCGGGTGCGTAGTTGAGCTGGTTGCGGAGGTTGTCGAGCGCGTTGCGGAAGGCGGTGTCGGGCACGGCATAGCCCTGCCGTTTCGCCCGGCTGAGGAAGTCGGTGACAAAGGCGTCGAGCCAGAGGTCGCCGCTGTCGGGATACCAAAGGCCAAACGATCCGTTGGAGGATTGGTTGATCAGGATCTCGGATATGCTCTCCTCCACCCGCTTGCGGATATCGCTTGCCGGTGCGCTGCCCATCGCCGAGGCGACCTGTTCGAAATAGAGGAGCGGCAGCGCCTTGGAGGTCAGTTGCTCGGTGCAGCCATAGGGGTAGCGGTCGAGCGAGGCCAGAAGACCCGGCGCATCGAAGCGGGCAATCGGACCGGCGGCCAGAGTGGCGCGACCCGATCCGGGCAGGAGGTCGGCGAAGACGTGTCCGTCCAGCGTGAAGCTTTGACCGGCGGCCAGATCGAAGCGGGTCTGGCGGGCGGTTTCGGGGTCGTTGGCCTGCACCGGGATGGTCAGGTCCTTGATCAGTTGCTTGCCGTCGGGCGTCGTCAGCGCGACGCGGATCGTGCCGATCCCCTCGGCCCCCGCCGCCGTGACGGGGACGGTGATCGTGGCTTTGCCCTTGTCCGTCAGATCGAGGCCGGAT
>NZ_JBARVQ010000509.1:0-9816 GCF_049646345.1 Albidovulum sp.
CGTGCGGGACCGGTCGGTGGCCGATCAGAAGGCGGCCGGGTACACGACGATCACCGGGACCGAGCAGGCGGAGAACTATTTCCACAGCCTCGGCGACGGATCCTATACGATCCACGACTACGACCCGGGTAAACTCACCGCTACTGATGTATTTGTCTTCACCGACGTGAATGCGTCTGATGTGACCGTGCAGCGCCTGCAATCCGATCCAAACGACGTCGTGCTTACCCTGTCCAACGGCGAACAGATCACTTTCGAAAACGAGCTGCATACAAGCTACGATTACGGCGTCGAGAGTATTCAGTTTGCCGACGGCACGACATGGGATCTCGGCGATCTGCTGACCGCGCCGATCGTCGACGACACGCTTGTCTACGCGTGATGAAACATTGGTGGACCCGGAAGCGGGTCCGCCACTCTGTTCCGGGGGCCTAAAGCTTGACGCCGCAGATCGCGGTCCCGGGCTACGCCCCCGCGAACTTCCTCTCGACCTGTTCCCGGAACGTCTCCATCGCGGGTTTGATCTGACCTGCAAAAGCCCCGACCAGATCATCATCCGGTAGATCCGGCACGGGCGCGTCCGATACCCCCTGATCCTGACCGATATCCGCCACAGCCTCTTCGGCCACCTGCGATGACGTGCGGCTCGCACCATCCGTCCCAAAACTCAAAGTTGTGATCGCACGCCGCAATCCTTCGATTTCCTCGCGCATCGTGGCGATTTCTGCGCGCTCGACGGACGGAAAGGGCAGGGGGCCTTTCTGGGCTTCGATGAGGGTACGGAAGGTCGGGTCCTGGAAGTAGACTATGCGTTCGGCGAGGATTGGGTTCTGGCGTTCGGGGACGAGGATGACCTTGTCTGCGGAGAGCTTGCGGATCTCGTCGGGCGTCATCAGGGGCCGTTCCTCCATGCGTCGCGAGACCGAGCGTTTCTGGCGGAAACCGGTATCGCGTGAGAGACTGTCGCTGACGGCCAGTTTCGTAGTCTTGCCGAGCGCATCGGAGACTTCAGCGGCGGTCTTTTTCTCATTGGGTGAGAGGAAGAGTTTCATGCCCGCCGCGGATTCGAGCGAGAGGCGGATGTTTTCGCCGTAGATATTGTCGATGCCGGGGATCGACTGGGTGATGATCGACACCCGGGCGCCATGGCCCGCAAGCTGTTTCAGGGCCTGTTCGACGATGGGCATTGGCCCGAGCTGGTCGAATTCGTCAAGTAGGACCATGACCGGCCAGGGTTCAGTCTTGGCATCGGGAAGGCTCGCCCGCAGGGTAGCGATGAGTTCGCCGAAGAAAAGCCGGATCAACGGTGCGACGGTGCGGATATCGTCGGCATTGACCACGAGATAGATCGACTGCGGTCGTTTGCGCAAATCGGCGAAAGAGAAATCGTTGGCCGAGGTTGCCCGATCAATGGCGGGGTTGTTCCAGAGCGAGAGCCCGGCACCGCTCAGGACCGAGGCATGCGACGAGAGCGTGCGGTCGGCATAACCGGAGAACTTCCGGAACGTGCGCGCAGCCGAGACGTGTTTTACCTCTTCGGCCCGCAGCTTGTATTCCTCCTGGGTGGCGCCGTTGCCAAAGAGGATGCGGGAAATCTCACCGATGGTCGGCCGCCCGCGCTCGATGGCAAGGAGGCCAGCGGCGACAAAGAGTTCCCGGCCCTCGGTCAGGAAGTCGCCCGCCGAGCCCTTGTCGGAGACGGTCAGGAAATAATCCGATATCTTGGCGAGTTCCGTGTAGCGCCGCTCGGGATTTTCGATGCGGGCCACCCGTTCAAGCGGGTTGTAGCGATGCGTTGGGTGTTCGAAGTCGAGGGGCGCATAGCGAAACACCCTGTCGCCCTGGGACTGTCGGTGCCGGGCGGTCGCTTCGAATATCTCACCCTTCACGTCAAGCACGACGGTGCTGCCGGGGAACAGGAGCGTGTTCGGAATGACGTAACCCACACCTTTACCGGCGCGGGTCGGGGCCACGACAAGGCAATGCGGAAACTTGTCGTAGAGCGCTGAGACAAAGGGCTTCTTTGAACCGGGCTTCCCGAGTTTGGCGAAGACGAAGCCCTGACCGACGTCCTGCAGAAGCTCTGCTTTCTTCAGGTCGGCGCGTTTTTGGAATCTTGCCTGCCCGTATTCGGTGAGTTCCTGGCGGAGGGAGAGAAGAAAGGCCGCAATGGAGAAGAGGACGCCAACCCCGACGATGATACGAAGCGCGGTGGACCAGGTGCCGGACCCGAGCGCCGCGACCCCCGGAAAGCCGGTGACGAAGGAGAAGGCCGAACCGCCATTGAGGCCGAGGCCGGCCATATGGTTGAGATAGATGCTGGCGACGGGAATGGCCGCCGACATGCCGACAAAAAGGCCGAGGCCCGAAAAAAGCAGAGAACGTTGCATCATGTTCTTTTCCTCACCGCTCGCGATCCTGATCACGGTCCTTTGCGTGCGCATGCTTCTCGATGCGCGCCACGACCGCGCCTTCGATGTCGGCACTGTGCTCAGAGATATAGGCGCGGCTGTAACCTTCAGCGCGGAGCCGTTTTACCTCCGCTTGAACCCCTTGCAGGATCGCCGCTTCCTTCGGATCGGCCTGCGTATCCCGCTCGCGGTCCGTTTCGCTGCGCGACACCCCGGGCTCTTCATGCGCAGCGCCGATGGCGATCACGGCCCGGGCGATCTGTCGGCGTTCGCCCGGATCAGCGAAGTCGCTGGCAAGCCGGTCGGTTTTCCCCTGAGCGAGGTCCTGCATGATGGTTTCGCCGTAGCGGGACTTCATGTCCTCGGTGAAGGCACGCGCCGACGCGTCATTGTCGAACGCCACCTTGCCATGCTCGGCCTCGATCTTCGTCATGGCGGTGAGGGTCTGCCGCAGCCGCTCGCCCGGGGCCTCAACCTCGACCCCGCGCGCTTCGGCGATGAAACTGGCTGCCTTGTCATAGAACCGGTCCACAAGCCGCGCGGCCTGGCTACGGTCCGCCGGATCGTCGAAGTCCATCCCGCGCGCCTTCGCCACAGAAGCAACATCGGCCCTGACCCAGTCACGTTCTTCTTGCGCATTGGCCGCCCCACGCGAGAGGCGGTTATGCAGATCTTCTGCCGGAATGCCGATGTTGCCCGCCTCGCTTGCAAGGGTCTTTATGAGCGTATCGCGGTGTTCGCGGCTGATCGGCGTGGCCTCGGCACCCTGCCTTACCTCGCCTTCCCTGACGGCTGTCCGGTAAAGCTCCGTCTTCGGCGGCTGGCCGGTGAGTTCCGCCCCGCGTTCATCGCCAAGGAGTTTCAGGGCATCGGTCGCGATCCGGGTGATGGCGGGCTTCAGCTCGGCCTGATCGGCCGGGCTCAGCCAGACCATCCGGTCGCTGACCTCGCTCATCCAGGAGGTCACCTCATTGCGCATTTGATCTCTGGTCGGCGCTCCGGTTGTTGGGCCATTCCCGCTTTGTAAGGCTGCATTCTGGTCGCGTGTCATTTGTGTCTCCATTGCGATTGTTTTGTCGTCACTCCGGTCGCCAGGGCGTACCATTTCGGACGCTGTGCCCCGTTTGCCCTCCATTTCGGGCCCGATTGCTGCGGTATCGAATGCACGGGCTGCCGGGCGGGATGGCTGATGCTCGGGCAGATCAAGGGCAAGAATGCCGTCGATCACTTCGGTTGCCTGGTCGGCGTCGAGTCCGTGCACGTTCATGAAGGTCGCAATCAGTTCGTCGCCACGCCCGTTGCGGATCATGTCCTGTTCACGAAGGGAGACGGTGTAGGGGTAGTATCCCGCCTCCGGATAGGTGTCGGTCGGCTTGGGATTGTCGTGTTCGAATTCTTCGTCGCTGAGAACAGATCCGGTTTGGTCCCGACGGCCGAGGAAAGTGTCGAATGCCTGCCGGGCGCGTTCCCGGACGGAGGAAACAGGAAAGTCGATCCTGTTTGCATCGACGGATTGATGGATGGCTGCGGTGCCGCTGACTTCGATCGCACGCCTGGTGAACGTACTCTCCGGATCGTCCAGAGCAGCCCTGGAAACCACGCCGTTGTTGGCAACATCATGGAACAGATCGCGTGCCATCGGCGATTTCAGATGCATCTCTCCGCCGTCTTTCGAGGCGATGAATTCCACGCCAAAATCGTTCAGACCCGGAATATCCGCGTGAAGCGAAAGTCCTCTTGTATCAACGTTCAGGCCGACCCCGTTCGCGCCTTTGAGTTCCTGAATCCGCTGACCGCCATAGGCACCGGTTCTGGCTACATAGATCGGCGAGATACCCAGGTTGTTTTCAATCGCTTCAGGAAAGGGATGGCGCTGACGCGGATGGTTGATATTCAATCCATTCGCGCGAATGCTCGCCAGGTTGCTCCTGTCCGTGATGTGAACAAGCTCATCGGTCATGGGTTAGTCTGCATTTTTTCTTTCCCCGCCCGGCACGAAGATCTCGACAATGCCGCGCCGGTCGCCCTGACGGCCCATCTGCACGATCACGTCGATGGAATTGGCGAGGTAGCGGATGACGTCCTCAAACCCGAGCCGCGTGCCGGTGGCGAGGACGAGAAGGGCGAGGCGTTCAAGCGCTTTGCGGGCTGTTTCGGCATGGATCGTGGTGAAGCTCCCGGCATGGCCGGTATTGATCGCATCGAGGAAGGTCACGGCCTCGGACCCGCGAAGTTCGCCGAGAATGATGCGGTCGGGACGCAGCCGCAGCGAGGCTTGCAGGAGCGCGTCTGCCGTGCGTGCCGAGCCCGGGTCGCGCGAAGCGATGAGGCTCACCACATTCGGCAGGGAGGGGAGCAATTCGGCGGCGTCTTCGATGGTGACGATACGTTCGGCGGGATCGACGAGTGACAGAAGCCGCCGCCCGAGTTCGGTCTTGCCGGTCGAGGTGCCGCCCGAGACGATGACATTCATATGTTCGGCGACGATCAGTTCAAGAAAGCGCTCCACATCCCCGTCGCCGGCATCCTTCAGAAGCCGCGAGAACCGCTGCCGTCGCTCCTCTTCCAGAGAGGTTCGCACGTCGCGCAGGAACGCAAACCGTCGGAGCGGTGCCTGACCATTCCTGTTGCGGAAGATGCGGAAGGCAAGGGCCGCCGGACCCGCCACGGCAGGTGCGATCATGGCTTGCGCGCGCAGATCGAGACCGGCATGGCGGATCGAGGCCGAGACGACCGGGGTTTTCTCGGTCAAGGTCGCATTCGCGGTATTGGCGATCTGACCGGCGAGGTTGCGGATTTCTTCAGGGCTCAGATGGCCGTCCGGTTCCTCACGCATATGCGTATCGCCCGCGCGCTCGACCCAGAGCCGGCCATCGGCATTGAGCGCGATTTCGATCACGGCGGGATCGGCGAGAAGCGCATCGAGCGGCCGGAGATATGCGGCGAGATAACCGCCCCCATCCGCCATCAGAAGAGCTCGATATCGCTGTCGACCCGGATCATCACCACCGCGCCCTGATCGGCCGAGAGGGTGGGCGGGATCGAGAGATAGTCGCCGATCGCGTCATCCGTCGCGTTTCCGAGATCGTCACCCATCGCCCGGACCACGTCCGACGTGGCCTCGCTGTCGCTCTGGGCCGCCGCATAATCGGGCGCCGCACCGATGATCGAGAGAAGGGCGGCCGAGCCGAACTTCTGCAGGAAGTGCGAGCGCACCTTGGCAGGCAAGCCCGAGCGGCCAAGGCGATCCGAGCCGTAGGAGGCGATTTCCACCGACTGGCCGTCCGTGGTCAGGATGCGGGTCCAGGCGACAAGAATGCGCTTTTGCCCAACGCCCACGTCGCTTGCGTAGCGCCCGAAGAGTTTCGAGCCGCGCGGGATGAGGACACGGGCCATGTCCCAGGACCAGACATCATGGGTGACCACGGCCGAGATATGGCCCGGCAGGTCGGAATTGATCGCGGTTTCCAGCGCTGCTTCGATGAGCGTGCCCTGCACAATCGTGTTCGAGGGATTGGCGATGATTTCGGATTGCCGGGTCTCGACGGCCTTCGCGCTTGTCCGCAGGAAGCTATCCTGCCCGTCATAGAGGCCCGACATATCTCCGACTGATCCGCCGGTTCCGGAACTGCCGCCCCGGAAGGCGATCATGTCGGAGGTAATCTGGGCCACGGCTTTTGCCTCGGCCTCGGCGCGCTGGCGTTGCAACTCGGCTTCGCGCACGGCCAGTGCCTCGGCCTCAACGGCCGCCTGCGCCGCCATCGCGCGTTCGGCATCGAGCGCGTTCTGAGCCATCCGCGCCTGCCGTTCCAGCTCCTCGTTCCGGCGTTCCATCTCGGCGAGCGCGGCGTCATCGGTCACGGTTACTGGCGAGCGCTTCAAATCGTCAATCTGTGCCATGAGATCATCGACCACGCCTTGCAGCCGGGCGATTTCGGGATCTTCTTGTCGTACCTGGGGCAGGCTGGGCTCTTCTTTGGCGAAGACGAAGCCATCGAGCCCGGTCCCGCCACCGAACTCGGCCGGTCGCGAGGTTTCCACCGGCGGCGCGTCGTCGCCGAGCGTCGGAGCCACGGCGACGACATAGCCACCCAAGAGCAGCCCCGCCGCGCCGGTTAGACCCGCCATGACCCATGGATTTGGCCCCTTGCGGCGCGCGGCCCTTTCCTGCCTGACCCGGGCCAGCCGCGCTTCCAGCGTGGCTTCATCGTCTTCAAGCACGTCGTTGCGTCCCGCCATCACTCTTTCCCCTCGATGCAGACAAATTCATCGCCAAGACGCAGAACCCAGCGATCCGAGCGGGTCGAGACAGTGATGGTGGTACCGCGCACCATCGCGTTGACGGAGTATTCCCGCCCCTTTTCGTCGGCGCGGAAGATCGTCGGCATCGGCGCGCCGTTCGGGATACGGAACGTGGTGCGATAGCCGTCATCGCCGATGGCCCTGGGCGTGAACTTCGGCATCTGGCGCTTGCTGAGAATGGCGTATTTCATCGGTTTGGCGGGCAGGGCAGGGGCCGCAGAAGCGGTGTTGCGTTTCGTGCCCGGCACGGTGAACTTCACCGAATACATCGGTTGCCGCTGCGTGGTGGAGACGACGTTCAGAAAATAGAGCCGCCGGTTGGTTTCCACGGTCAGGTTGGTGCTGACGCCCGGTGTGACCGGCTTGATGATGAAGAGGTTTTCGCCTTCCAGCCGGTCGATGCGGAAGCTGTCGAGATCGCCGATGGCAATCGACTGGATGCGTTCGCCGTCGCCCAGTTCCACCAGCGTCACGCGGCGGAGCCCGGTATAGACATTGTAGACCTGCCCCGACTGGTAGGTGGCATAGGTGACGCGCGGATCGAGCTTGCCGGATTTCGACGTGGTCTCGGCCGCGCCGGGCAGGGCGGTGAACAGGAATGCGGCGACTGTCGCGCCAGTGAGAGCAAGTTTCATATCATCCCTCCGGGGTGATGGTCTCGGACGAGACGCGGTAAGCGGTGACGGTGAAGCCGAGCGGGTTTTCCCAGACGAGCTTCATGGCTTTCTCGGCTTTTGGCTGGAACGCCCAGGCGACGGTTGCGGAGAACTTGCCGGTCTGAACGGTGCCGTTCGGCCGGGTCAGGGTTTTTTCAAACCGCACCTGCGCTGTCGTTTCGGTGATCGGGTTGATGGCGATGACCCGGACCGTGGCCCGCGCACCGCCGCCATAGATCAAAGGCGGATAGTCCTCATTCGCCTCATCCCAGAGTGCGACAAGGCTCGCCCGCGCACCGTCGGCCGAGCGACGGTAGACCGAGAGGATGCGGGCTTCGTTGTCGTGTTCGTCGAAGGTTTCGCGGTCGCTGACATAGCTGAAGAGAAGCGCCTGCTGGACGGCGGCCGCATCGCTCATTCCCGCTGCCTCGACCTCGACCACCCGTTCGGCGATGCCGGTATCCTTGTCGACGATGGCGAGGAAAGCCTGGCTTTCCTTCAGGGGCAGGAGCGCCAGCGTTGTTCCGAGGCCGAGAAGCCCCATGACGCTGCCCAGAAAGGCCAGACCATAGGCAAGCCGTTCCCGCCGTTTGAGCCCGAAGATCATGTCTTCGGACAGACTCGTTCTCCGTTCGGATTCTGCATCCGTCATGGTCGTCTCCGTTCTGTAAGGGCTCTGGCCGGGGGAGGGGTTATTTCCGGCGCGTGGCGAGCTGAGCGAGTTTTTGGGTGACGTTGCCGACGCGCTTTCGGGTGCCTGCGCCCTTGTCGGCGTAGTGCCGTTCGGTATTCATGCCGGCCATTCGTGGCGTCGTCCCGTGAATGAGGCCCGATTTATACGCCTGCGCGCGGGTCTTGAGCTTGCCGCCAAGATAGCCGCCCGGGCTTCCCACGAGGCTCAGCGCCTGCGGGCTGATGCCGGCAAGGTTGAACTGGCCGGTGATGTTGGACACGGCCTGCGGGATCGACTTCAGCGCAAAGACGCCAACGAAAATGACCACGAGAAAGCCGAGGATCGAGCCGAGGGTGCTTGAATTCGGAGGCCCCGTGACCGCGAAGTTGTTCGACACATTGATCACGGTGCCGATGATGCCTGCTGCGGCGATCGGATACATGAAGTAGCCGATGAAGGCAGAGAGCCAGGCCTCAAAAAAGGTCTTGGTGCGCTCAAATGTCGTGGCGGCCATGGCAAGCGGCGCCAGACCGAGCAGGAACGCGATCATGATCTTGGAGAACGCGACAACGAGAACATAAACCGCCATCAGCACCGCGAGAGCGCCATAGAGCAGAGCGCCGACGACACCCCGTGCCACCGAGCCCATGGCCTGAGTTACGATATCGACGAGGTTGGCCATATCGGTCGAGAACTGATCCATCGCGATATCGGGCTGTGTTGTATTGGTCCCGGCGCCTCCGATGGAGAAGTAGGACAGCGCAATGTTCTGGCTGGTATTGGTCAGCGTATCGTAGAGGATCTGAAAATTCGCCCAGGTGAGGGCGAAGACAAAGACCAGGACGATGCGAATACCGATCTGCACCGCGTCACGCATCGCCATGGCATAGACATTGAGCGCCACCATGATGCCGATGAATGCAAAGAGCAGGCCGAGCAGCGCCGTGTAAAGCGACTGGATCGACGCAGACATGACCTGAAAGTACTGCGCTGCCGTCGCATTTACGGCTGTATCAATGTCCCCGACGATGCTCGATACAAAGTTCATCAGAAGTAACCTCCACATAACCGCTCCACTGCCCGCCGGAGGCGGGCGGTTTCGTCGCGATATGGATAGAACAACGCCCCATCTGGTTCGCCGTGACGCCGCTTGATTTCGGCCAGAACGATAGCAACTGGTTCGTAGGGCGCGACTTTTCCGGTGCAGGTACATTCGCCGGTATCGAGCGCCCGCCGAACATTCATGCGGGCGTAAATCTCACCCTTCATCCGGCGATCCGGTGGGTTCTTCATGACGTCCAATTCTTTTTTGGCAGCATTCGGAAAGTACGCATCGCATCTTTGAAGAGGCACATTCTCTGCCCCCTCAAACGGCACCATCGCGGCCAGCTCGGCATCGGTCGGGGCAGGGCGGGCGAAGAAATCGGCGGCGATGACGGCCGCCTCTTCCGGCGTCGCATGCGGCACGAGAGCAGCGTTTTCCGGCTCGGGTTCGGCCGGGAGGATGCGCAGGAAGTCCTCTTCCTCTTTCAAAGCGGCTGCGAGTTCGGCCAGTTCCGCTTGTTCGGCCGCGTCCGGCGTGGGCGTGTCCGGGCCAGACAGCACCGTCACGCCCGCGCCGACGCCAAGACCGGCCGCTCCAAGGCCAACCGCGAACAGGATCTGTTTCATCATCATGGGATCACCTTCAGGAATTTCTCTTCTTCCGCAGCCGTCGCGGCATCCATGATCCCGGCCTGACCCATGCCGACGATCTGCACGGATTCAGCCGCCC